>CALVRJ010000012.1 GCA_944358545.1 uncultured Bacilli bacterium
TCACTTAAGAAAAAAGCTAAAAGATTTTTATTTCTATTGTCTTGCCATACTGCTTTAAATACTTTGTCATAAGTAGATGGAATGATTTCATCTTGTTCAAGCATTATTTCACCTCCTCTTGATTTTTTAAGGAATATTATCCTCTAATAGATATATACAACATTTATTTCTAATTTCCTTTTTTATTTGAAAAATTTCTTTTAAAAGAAAAAAGACTATGAAATTTCTGATATGAATTCAGTATTTTCATAGTCTATTTACAATTTTATTTATCAAAGTCATCTAAGAAATCATCAATTGTCATTATTTGTTCATCAACTTTTTCTAAAGAAATATTTTCCTCTTTAGGTTCTTCTTTGACATCTATTTCTTCTTTTTTGTTTTCAGTTATCTCAGTTTTTGTAAAGGCCTTATGTATTTTAGCTTTGGTTATTTGAGTTCCGGTTTGATAACGGTCACAAATTGGAAAGGCCGTAACTTTATAATATTCTATTTCATCAGTTAAAATTCCAATTTCATCTTTATGAGTTGTAACAAAAGCATTTACAATATGATATGGATTTGTTTTAACATCTCTGATAACTTGAACTCCTTTACGAGCTCTAGTGGTTATTTCGAATTCATCCATTTTGATGCGTTTTGCAGTTCCTTTATCAGTAATAAGGGTTAGGAAATCTCCTTGAGTAAAAGTACAACCTGATGATACTAAGTCGTCTTTGAGGTTAATAGCTTTAACTCCACTTCCTCTTAATGAGGTTACTGGAATTTCTGATGTTTTATATCTTAAACCTAAACCGTTATGAGTTGTAATAAATATTTCTTCTTCGGCCTTAGTAACATTAATTACTCTATCGCCTTCTTTTAATTTCATTAGGGTAATCGGTTTAGAATATCTTTGAACTTTTAGATCTTGAAGTGGGGTTTGTTTAATCATTCCTTTTCTAGTAAAGCTAATGAAGTTTATTTTTTCATTAAAGTCTTTAACTAGATATGATGATAAGATATCTTCATTACTACTTATTTTAACAATATTGCTGACGTGTTTTCCTAAGTCTTTCCATTTCAAATCAGGTAATTCGTAAACTGGAATGTAAAGGAAATTGCCTAGGCTTGTAAATAAAATTAAAGTGTCCATTGTATTTGCTTCATAAATACCAATTGGATGGTCGGTATCTTTAAGTCCTGTCGATTCTTGAGATGAGGAATAACTTCTAGTTGATACTCGTTTGACATATCCTTCATCAGTGACAACGACTATACAATCTTCTTTAGGAATTAATGATGTTTCGTCGATTTTTATTTCGGTTACTTCATCTTTGATTTCTGTTTTTCTTGGAACAGCATACTCTTTTTTAACTAAACCTAATTCTGTTTTCATAACGTGTTTTAAGGCTTCTTCGTTTTCAAGAATTTCAGTCCAAACGGTAATTTCTTTTTGTCTTTGTTTGATTTCTTCTTCAAGTTCAGTGACGTCAGTATTAGTTAATTTATATAGTTGCAGGTTAACAATTGCTTCAGCTTGCTCTTTTGTAAAGTCAAACTCTGTTTGAAGATTTTCGATGGCGTTGGCTTTATTTTTAGAACCTCTAATTACTTTGATTACTTCATCTAAAATTGAAAGGGCTTTAATTAATCCTTCTAAGATATGCATACGAGCTTTAGCAACTTTTAAATCAAACTCTGTTCTTCTAGTAATTACTTCTTTTTGGAAGGCAATATAGGCATCTAGGATTTGCATAACACCTAAGGTCATAGGTCTTTGATCAACGATAGCAACCATATTATAATTATAAGATATCATCATATCGGTGTTTTTAAGTAGATAATTAACGATTAGTTCTTCATTCGCACCTTTTTTTAAATCGATAGCTATTTGAAGGCCATTACGGTCGGTTTCATCTCTTACTTCTTGGATTCCTTCGACTTTTTTATCAATTCTTATTTCGTCGATTTTTTTTACTAAAGCTGATTTGTTTACATCATACGGAATTTCTGAAATTATTATTTGACGATTATTCTTAGACCCAGTTATTTCATATTTACAACGAACATTTACTTTACCTCTTCCGGTTCTTAGGGCCTCAGTTATACCACTTATTCCTTCGGCAACTCCACCTGTTGGGAAGTCTGGCCCTTTGATTATTTTTAATATGTCATCTAAGGTACAATTTGGGTCTTCGATTCTTTTAATTGTAGCATCAATTACTTCACCTAAGTTATGAGGTGGAATGTTAGTGGCATATCCAGCAGAAATTCCATTGGCACCATTGACGAGAAGGTTTGGAAATCTAGCTGGAAGTACTGTTGGTTCAAGTAAGCTATCATCATAGTTTAAACTCATTAATACGGTATCTTTGTTTATATCTTTAAGCATTTCCCCAGCAATTTTAGAAAGTCTAGCTTCAGTATAACGCATGGCAGCTGGCCCGTCGCCATCCATTGATCCGTTATTTCCTTGCATTTCGACAAAACAATGGTTGTTTTTCCACCACTGACTCATACGAACTAAGGCATCATATATACTCGAATCGCCATGAGGGTGATAGAAACCCATGATATTTCCGACAGCTTTTGCTGATTTTTTGGTTGGCTTATCATAGGTGTTTCCGTCTTTATACATAGCATATAAAATTCGTCTTTGAACTGGTTTTAGCCCATCTCTAACATCTGGGAGAGCTCTATCTTGAATGATGGTTTTAGCATATTTAGCAAAATTATCACCCATGATGTATTCTAGGGAATAATCATATATTTTTTTATTTACATCTTCCATTTTATCACCTACTTCGCGTAATTATCTTCTAATGTGAACTCGATGTTTTCTTCAATCCATTTTTTACGTGGTTCGACGTTATCACCCATTAATACGCTTACTCTCTTTTCAGCAAGAGAGGCGTCAGTTAAGTTTACTTTGATAAGACTACGGTTTTTAGGGTCCATTGTAGTTTCCCAAAGTTGTTCGGCGTTCATTTCACCTAGTCCTTTATATCTTTGTTTTTCGAGTTTAACTTTATATTTTTTTCTGATTTCTTCAGCCCCTTCATCATCCCAGGCATAGCCATATATTTTATTGCCATTTTTAAGGGCATATAATGGTGGCATAGCGATATACAAATGACCATTTTCAATTAGTGGTTTCATGTAACGATAGAAGAAGGTTAATAGTAATATGGCGATATGGGCTCCATCGTCATCGGCATCGGTCATGATGATGACTTTGTCATAATTACAGTCTTCAATTTTAAAGTCACTGCCGATTCCCGCACCGATTGTTTGAATCATAGTATTTATTTCTTGATTAGCTAAAACGTCGGTAAGTGGTGCTTTTTCGGTATTTATAACTTTTCCTCTCAGTGGTAGGATAGCCTGAAATTTACGGTCTCTTCCTTGTTTGGCGGAACCTCCGGCTGAGTCTCCCTCGACTAAGAATAGTTCATTTACTTTAGGATTTTTAGTTTGTGCGGGGGTAAATTTATCACTGATTGATTTTTCTTTTTTACCTTTGCCTTTGCCGTTTCTAGCTTCATCGCGAGCTTTTCTAGCGGCTTCTCTAACTTGTTTTGATTTAACCATTTTCTCTAAGATTTTCGTAGCTATTTCTTTGTTTTCTTCTAAGAAGAATTCAAGTTTTTCAGATACGATACTATCGACAACGGTTCGGGCAATTGGGGTACCAAGTTTTCCTTTAGTCTGGCCTTCAAATTGCAGAAGTTTTTCTGGTATTTGTAGGGAAATAATGGCCGTTAGCCCTTCTCTAGTATCTGGTCCTTCAAAGTTTTTATCTTTAGCTTTCAAGTAACCATTTGTTCTAGCGTAGTCGTTAAATACTCTAGTTATGGCGGTTTTTAGGCCAACTTCATGGGTTCCACCATCACTAGTTTTAACGTTATTAACAAATGAGATAATGTTTTCGGAATAAGTTTCTGTGTACTGAAAAGCCAGCTCGACATTAATTCCTTCTTTGTTTCCAACAATATCAACTGGTTTATGGAGAACTTTTTTATCGGCATCTAAATATTCGACAAAGGAATTGATACCGTTTTCATAGTGATATGTTTCTTCTCTATCCGTTATTTCATCTTTAACGTTGACGGTTAAATTTTTAAGTAAAAAGGCACTTTCTTGCATCCTTTCACAAATTGTTTGAAAGGAAAACTGGGTGGTTGTAAAGATAGTGTCATCCGGCATAAAATGAACTTTTGTTCCAGTGGCATTGGTTTTTTCAAGTTTTTTAAGTGGGACTGTAACATGACCACCATTTTCAAATCGAATATAGTATTCATAGCCATCTCTTTTGATATTTACTTCCATCCATTTACTTAGAGCGTTGACAACTGAGGCACCAACTCCGTGAAGTCCACCAGAGACTTTATAACCTGAGGTTTCAAATTTACCACCGGCATGAAGGATTGTATATATTACTTCTGGGGTTGATTTACCGCTTGAATGCATTCCAACAGGAACTCCACGACCAAAGTCTTCAACGGTTATACTACCATCTTTATTAATGGTTATGTTGATTTTATTGCCATAGCCATTGATAACTTCATCGATTCCATTATCAACTATTTCCCATACTAAATGGTGAAGACCTCTTTTATCGGTTGAGCCAATATACATTCCAGGTCTTTTACGTACGGCTTCTAAGCCTTCTAGTATTTTTATTGAGTTTTCATCGTATTTTGCCATATTATCACCTTTATAATCATAACAAAAAAAACTCGTAAAATCAAATGAATTATATTGTTTTACAAGTATTTTTTAATGTTTTTTATTTTAAAATAGATACATGTATTTTTTACATGTAAAATAAAAATTCTACTTGGGAGGTAGAATCTTTATGATTTATATTTTGTGTTTCTTCTTATCTTATAATTCATAAGTGTTTTTTGAAGAGGTCCATGATGATTTAAAATTTGAGCGACATCTTCTAATTCATTTAAAGTTTCTTCTATGTTTTCCGAAGTTACACTGAAAATTTGACTTTCTTTTTTCTTAGAAATAACTGCCTTGATAAATGGATATGACAGGGTTCCAATTTTTTTAGAAAATGGCTTAATGTCTATTTTATATCCGTCTAATAGAAGCTGGTCTATATTACAATCGGGAATGGTTTCACCTTTTTCGCCATAAAATTTATCGAAAGACAGAGTTTCTTCCATAATATTTTCGGCTGCATCTTCTAAGGCAGCAATCAAATTATAATTTTGGCTACAACCAATAGCTTCTTTATTCAGTCTAAATGTAACTGTACGAAGTTTGTTTTTGTTAACGCAAATTCTGATTTTACAATTTAAAATTTTAAGTTGTTCGTCTAAGTTTACTAAATCTTCACTATTAAAATTATATTTCATTGCATTTCTCTCGCTTTCAAGAGTATGTTATACATTAAATATTAAATTTTGTCAAATTTATTTGTTCATTATTTTTCTTGCAGAATAAGTTAAATGTTTAACGTGCATGACAGCAGTTTCAAGAGGTGATGCGGGGAAACTATGTTTAGTAAAGTTTTCTAAGGCATTTAAGGATTCATTTAAGTGTTCATTTTGCGTAGTAAAAATTACTTCATCTTCTTTTAATAAAGATGTTTTAATAATATCAGTATCTCCGGTAATTATTATTTTACTACCTTTTTTAGTGATTTATCAATATGGTTAGATGGATATGTATCACCTGGGGTATTTATTAAATGACCGTCTAAAAACATTGCACAGTAAATTTCTTGTTCTTTTTCTAAAGGTTTTTCCTTTTTTTCATAGATATTTCATCTGATGTTTCTAAAGCTTCATTAAAGCAACATTCATCTATTTTAACAAGAACATTATCTGGATTTTGATAAAATTCGATTACTCGGTTATTATATGGTCCTTTAAAATATATTTCCATTGTTAAGCCGTTTGTTTTTATATAGTTTTCAATATTCATTAATTCTTTTTGTTTAAATTTTTCTTTCATCGTATACTTTCTCCTTTTTCGATATTATTTATTATATTTGGTTTTGATAGATGTGTCAATGGATTATTCACGAAGGTGATCTTCTAGTGAAGCAATGGTATATCCTTTAGATAATATATAGTTAATAATAGCTTCGATTTGATTATTTAGAGTACTATCAACTTCAAAAGATATAATAGCTCCAGGGGTTAAAGATTTTTTGAGGTTTAAAAGAGGACTATGTTTAATTATTTTAGTTGGCATAATGGTAAATGAGTCATTTAGAGAACAAATTTTAATGATTTTTTTATTAGGTTTGGCTGTATAACAATAGTTATATGTTTGCGGGCCAATATTGGTTACAATGGTTTTTATCCAAACAAAATCACTATCTTCATAGTCTTCATTATTGCTTAAATTGCCAATTGTATGGCCGTCTTCAACGAGATTTATTATTTGATTATGGTGTTGTTCCAAATATTTACTGGTTATGAAAAATGAGCCTTTTACTTTGTTTTTATCAAGTATTTTAATGATATTCGTAATGTCGTCATTTTGATCTAACCTGAATATAAGACTGACTTCTTTTTTACTATTTGTTCCAGCAATTATGTATTTGTCTTTGTTTTTGTCGATAGGATTAGAAACAGGTATTTTCTTATAAACTAATAGTTTATCGTCAAAATATCCTATTTGACGCATATTTTGATAGCTTTTTTCAACGTCGACTTCTTGACCGCTAGTACCTGGAATGATAGTATCGTCTTTGATAATCGGTGGTGTGGCATTTTCTTTATAACCATCTTTTTTACTTTTAATTTCTAAGAGCAATTCATCTGTTTGTTTGGAAGCAGTAGTTATTTTATCTGTGTATATGAAACTGCCAACCATCAGTGTGAGGAGGCCAACAATTTGAAAAAATTTTTTCATACTTTCACCCAAATAAGTATATGCGAATGTATTTTTGATTTTGCACATTTTTATGTAGTTAAACATATCATATTTTAGAGGAGGCAAAAGAAGATGAATAATGCGTATTATTATAATGGTAAAGTAAGTCCATATAGAAATCAAGTTTATTACGGTAATGACGAGCGGATTGGTGGCTTTTTAGGACCATTTATTCTTGGTGGAATTACAGGTGGTTTAGTAGCGCCGTTTTTCTACGGTCCAGGAAGACCACCAGGGCCGATTTACCCACCAAGACCTTACCCACCAAGACCTTATCCACCGAGACCTTATCCACCATTTTGGAGTCCTTATTACAGATAAAAAGATGTGCTTAAAGCACACCTTTTTCGTTATATTGTTTAGTTACCTCATCTAATTCTTTAATTATTTCATCAAATTCTTCTGGGTTTTGCAGTCTTACGCCACTGGCATATTTATGACCTCCACCATGATGACGTTCTAAGACTTTATTAATTACTGGTCCACGCGATCTTACAGATATACGATATATTTGATTATTTTTATCTTCCGTACAGGTTACCCAAACTAAAAATTCTTTGATAAAGTTAAAATTGTTAATCATATTTCCTGGAGTGGCAACGTCAACGTCATATTCTTTTAAAATATCTGAGGTTATTTTTAGATAAGCAACGCCATTTTCAGTTAAGTTAAAATTAGAGGCTAAATAATTTTCAAATTTAATTTCTTTGTATGGTCTTAAATATAATTCATTATATATTTCATTTATATCGATAGGCGTTTCATCTAACATCTGGCCAACTAATTTAAAGGTTTTAGGGGTTGTATATTCGAACATGAAACGATTGGTATCGGTAACAATTCCGGCAAAGAGACAAATAGCTGCTTTTTTAGTCATTTTTAATTTTGTGTGATTAACAAGTTCAATAATCATTTGACAAGCAGATGAAGCGTTTGGGTCAATCCATTCGAGGTTACATGTTTTTTCGATGAATGGATGATGGTCGATTTTAATGGAGTTCGTAAATTTTTGAGGGAGCGTGCCATCGATACGATGAAGGTCTGGAGTATCAGTAACGATTATAAGTGATTTATCTTTTATTTCAGGAAGTTTATCTAATTTACCTAAAAAGCTAAATCTAGATGTCGGATGCCCAATCGCATAGACTTCTTTTTTGGGAAATTTATTTAAAATTATTTCTTTTAAGGCAAGTGAACTACCTAAGGCATCGGGGTCTGGTCCAATATGATGGGCTAAAACGATTACTTTAGCTTTTTTGATTTCTTTGTATATTTTTTTATATACGTTCATGGTTTGCACCTTCTTTACGGTAGTTTTCGATTACTTTAATAAATTCGTCTTTAGTATTAGTTTTAAAGATTTGCTTTTTTACTTCAGATGATCCAGTTAATCCTTTTAAGTAATAACAGCTTTGAGTACGCATTTCAAGTAAGGCAACTTTTTCAGGTTTTATTTTAAGTAAATAATTAAAGTGTTTTAAAATCATATCAAGTTTTTCATCAAAAGTAGGAAGTGGAAGTAATTCACCAGTTTCTAAGTACTTGACGGTTCTTTGGATAAGCCAAGGGTTACCAAGGACTCCCCTACCTATCATGATGGCATCACATCCAGTTTCAGTAAGCATTTTTTTCGCATCTTCTGGAGTTTTGATGTCACCGTTGCCAATAACGGGAATATTAACATTTTCTTTGACTTTTTTGATGATATCCCAGTCGGCATGACCACTATATCCTTGACTTCTAGTCCGTCCATGAACAGCGATAGCACTTGCACCAGCTTTTTCACATTTTTGAGCAATTTCAACCGCATTTATATGATTTTGGTCCCAACCGCTTCTGATTTTAACAGTTACAGGAACATTTACAGCCTCGGCAACGGCTTTAACTATTTCGTAAGCTTTATCTGGGTCTTTTAGTAAAAAACTTCCGGCCCTAGCAGAAACGGCCACTTTAGGAACTGGACAGCCCATGTTGATATCAATGATATCTGGGTGCATGGTTTGTTCGATAAACTTAGCAGCTTTAACAATGGAATTCGGGTCCGCACCAAAGATTTGCTGGGAAATGGGACGTTCAAAGTCAGTCATATAAAGCATGTCAATTGTTTTTTCACTGCCATAGAAAATGGCTTTATCACTAACCATTTCAGCAACGACTAAGCCAGCTCCCATTTCTTTAGCTATTTTTCTAAAGGCACTGTTAGATACATCAGCCATAGGTGCAAGAACTACTTGATTTTTTATTTCAACATTTCCTATTTTCCACTTCATATTTCTTTTCCTCTCCTCTGTAATTATATTATAAATGACGTTTTTTTTCAAATAATATAATAATTTAAAGGTAAAAAGGTACTTTTATAAAATACTGAAAATTAAAAAATTACTAAAACTGTTGATTTATATAGTAATTTATTATATACTTTTTGTAGAGGAGGCTCACCAGGCCAAATCTATTGTTTGTTTATTCCTGGCTTTAAGCTAGGTTTTTTTATTTTTTCTTTGGATTATCCTTTATTAGAAATAGGATTATAACTAATATAGTTAGATATTCCATGTTTTCCTTTCACTGGCATCACCTTCTTTTTAGAAGGAGGATATCCGAAAGACTGGCCTAGCTTTGCCTGCCTCTATTGGATATATACGATATTTTTAGGTGATTTCCTTTTTATCTAAAGAAAAAAATGATTTTTTCATCATTTTCTTTTAAAAGCTGATTTATTTAGTAATTTATTATATACTTTTTTTGTTGAGAAGGCCACTAGGCCAAGTTTTATTTTTAACTTGTACTAGCTTTAAGCTTTTTTTTATTTTAAAGTATTTTTGATTTTGAAAATTACTTTAAGATGCCTTAGACTATCTCTAAATGGTTTTAAATGAGATTTCCTTGGATATTTACTTTTATAATAGTTTATCGGTATTTCTTTTATTCGATATTCTTTTAAAAATGCTTTTATAAGCATTTCGCTTGCAAGCTCCATACCGGAGCTTTTTAAGTTAAGTTCTTTTAACTTTTTTGTTTGGCCACCTCTTAAGCCACAATGATAATCGTATTTAGGTGTTTTAAATAGTTTTCTTGGAATATATGATAATATGGGATTACCTATATATTTATTGAGTAATGGCATTGAGCCTTTTTCCATTTTTCCTTGAAAACGGTTTCCAATGACAAAATCATATCCTTCTTTTAGAAAGGTATAAAATTCCTTAATATTATAAAAATCATAGGAATCATCACTGTCAGCCATAATTATATATTTTCCTTGGGCTTTTTTTATACCATTTATTAAGGCATTTCCATAGCCTTTTTCTTTAGTATTAATTACACTTGCGCCTAGTGATTTAGCAATAGTAACAGATGAATCGGTACTACCATTATCTGAGACTAATACTTCACCATTTATGTTATTTTCTTTTAAAAATTTATTGACTTTTATTAGACAGTTTGGTATATTTTTTTCTTCGTTTAAACAAGGCAGTAAAATAGTTAGTTCGTATTTGGCCATTTTTAATATCCCCCCAAAGTAAATAGATAGACGTGAAACTAAAGATTATTAAAGTTATATAGACGGGTGCGAGATAGAAGTATCTTATGGCTTTAAATGAAGTAGCATCAGTATAAGTAATTCCGCATATTAATAATCCAGCTGTAATAAAGGTAATTACCGGTATAATTATTTTTTTATTTTTATTTAATAAAATTATTATAAAGCTTATTATACCTAAAACATTAATAATTAGAGATATTTTTTTGTAAATAAAGGTAATTATATTACATATTCCCCCTACTCCTTTAAAGGTTAATTTGCCAAGGTTATTCGTATCTTTGGTTCGTAAGGTTATAGAATAATAAGGATAATAATTTACTTTACTTATGTCTGCCTTAGTTATATAGGCTGTTTCAGATTTTTTTAATGTATTATAGTCATAGGTTATAAAGTCATCATAACTTAAAACATAGGTAATTGTTTTAGGTAAGGTTTTAAAGAAACTTTTAATATTATATAAAGTTGGCGGAGAGATATAAACTGATGAGACGTTGAATCTTTTGTCTAATTTGTTTTCTTTAAAGGCTTTATTTAATTCTTCATTAACTTGTCCCCAAAATTTTTCACTTGTTTCGAATGATTTATAAGCACCTTCATATGAAGCCATTCTTCTTATGGCCCATATCATATAACCGTCTATTAGTTCTCCGTTTTCTAAGTCAGGGTTTTCTTTATAGTTTTGATTTATTATTTCTTTTAGTTTTCTAAATGTCGGGCTTACTTTCATAGCTTTATCTAAGGTACTTCTAGGAATTGATACTCTGTAAATGTTTTCATCTGGTTTGATTTTCATTAGTGTTTGATATGCTTTGGCAAAGTTTGAATTTATAAGTTCATTGTTAGTGTGTGTTTTATAGTATTTATAGTTAATGCTTGTGACTAAATAGTTAGCCGGGATTATTATGATAAAGAAAATAGCGAGAATTAACGATTTTTTCTTTAGTTTAAAAATATAGATTATAAACATTATTACTAATAAGACATTCATGAATAAATAATCTTCTCTGGTGTATATAACTGACAGATATGTTAAAGATAAACCAATTAAATGAGGAATTATCTTTTTTATTTCGTTATTTTTATAAATTCCATATAAGAAACTTAATAAAAATAATATTTGCGTAGGGCCTAAAACATATCTATATAGTCTTTGAAATGTTTCACTACTAAAGGTTACTGGGTTAAATAGTAATAAAATATATAAAATAAAGGAGATATTTTTATTTTTAAATAAATCTCTTGTGACAAAGCAAAAAGTAATACATGATAAGATATATAAAATACTTAAACCTAAAGTATATGGAATATCTATATATCTTAAGATACTTAAGAATAAGGGAAAGAAAAAGCCTTTGACTAAAGTGGTGTCCGTATAGTTACCGAGCCAAAGACCATTACTTATATTATCGCTTAATTTCATCATTAATATGTCATCATAACCATAGCTTTCTATATAAAAGCTTGGCAAGAAGCAACATATTATTAATTTAATTAAGGTTAATATAATTAGTAAAATTAAAAATTTATTTTTAGCAAGCGTTTTCACTTATTTTACATTGACTTTCATTTTTATCTACAAAATCTGCAGTTTTATCGTCTTTCCCTTTTTCAACACAAACATTTAACTCTTTATCATATAAGGCAAAGGAAACTTTACCATCTTTAGTTATTAAAATACTTCCACTATCGGGATTTTCACCTTGATAATCTAAGATGTTTTTATTTAAAGTTGTACAAGCATTACTTTTATTAATTCCTTTAGCTTGAGGTTTACCGTTTGTATAAGTTATTTTTACAGGAAGTAAGCCCTCATCATTATAAGTTATACTTGCATAATAATTTTGGGTAATGGAAATTAAAGAACTTACACTATCTTTAAATGCTTCTTCCCGGGAATCTCTTAAAACACCGGTAATTATTGGAGTTGTGATTAGGGAAATTACAGCTAAAATAACAATTACAGCAAGTAATTCAACTAAAGTAAAACCTTTTTTTAGCATGAGTCGCCACCTACTTCAACGTATTCATATATATATTTCTTAGAATTACTTGTTACTTTAACATAGTCGTTTTTCATTTCACAGTTTTTATCATCAGTTATTTGACCATCTGGAATATATCCATTAGTTATCAAATCTGTTATTTTTAGATTACCTTTATTTCCATATGATTTAATACTAGAAGATGATTCTAAAGCTTTAGGATAATCATCGACTCTATCTGTTACATATTCTCTTGCAGCTCCAAGAGCAATATCTTTCATTGCATCATCAGTTTCTGCTTGTGATGAATTTAACATATTTAAAATTGAAGGAAAGGCGATTAAAGCAATAGCAACTAAGATAATGATGGTTCCTAATAGTTCAATTAATGTAAATCCATTTTTATTCAAGTCCAATCACCTTCTTTTAGTTTGTTTTTTATATTTTCTCTAAAAATTTGTGTCACATACCTTAATATTAAGTCATGTGACAACTACTTGCGAATGATTATTTCTTTATTTAAAATCCTATTCAATAATGAATGGGTCACTTTCTGTCCCGCTTCCACTTAAGGAAAGACTAGAACTTAAGAATACTGCGGGCCGCACGCCGTAGGAATCGTACGCATTGTTACCACCGTAGATGCCGCCGTCACTGTTGACCTCGCTGACACTGTAAGAGTACTGGGCATACGGAGAAACCAGCCAATACCATCCACTACTTGGTATTAAATAATTTGTTGTTTTACATGTACTTCTATTTGTATAATTATCTGCTGCATTTCCACATTGTGCTGTATTACTATTGGCTAGTAATGCATCACTAATTGATAACAATGCTACTTTCCCGTTCCATGTTATTCTCTCTTCATCTGCTACTGTTAACTCTGGTGTGCCCATCTGATTACTCTCTGATGGCACTGGTCCTACATTCCATGTATGACTTACTATTTCACCTTTCGCATTACTTGTTAAATTATTATAATATTCTCCATTTAAATAATCATTTAAACTTGCATTCTTTAATACTGTTCCTGTTATTATATCATCATCTGAATATTTATTCTCATAATTATCATTTATTGCCCACGCATTACATCCATAACCACTATTCGCACAATATGTCCCGCCAGCTCCATTACTATTTGAATCTCTATTTCCTTGTTCATCAAATGGCATTTCTTCTGAAAGTACTTCATTTCTTACTATCTTATATGTTCCATCCGCTTCTTTTGCTACTATTCTCCATAGTTCATTGTTAAACATTATATAGTTATTTGGATTACTTCCTTTATAAACACATTTACCACTTTCAATTTCATCTTTATAAAGGCCATCACCTTCGGTTACTGTATTAATGGTATTACCACCAATATTACAGTTTGGTACAACATTAGCCTTCATATGAAGAGAAATATTAGTGTTAAAGGCGGCATAACCTATAGTCATTAAGGTTACAAAGGCAAATAGACCAACTAATAATATTTGTTTTTGTCCTTTTAATTTACTTTTTCTTGTTTTTCGCATAACTTATTCTCCTTATCTTAAGTTAATTATAACATCAAAGGTGTAGTTTTTTCAAGGTAAAATAAAAAGATTAGGTAATTATCCTATCTTGTGAAAATCTAATCTTAGTTTATCGGCAATGGTTACAATAAATTCAGAATTTGTTGGTTTAGCTTTATCGATATCGACACTAAATCCAAATAGTTCTTCCATGAAATCTAAGTTACCTCTATTCCAAGATACTTCGATAGCGTGACGGATAGCTCTTTCTACTCTTGAGGTTGTGGTGTCAAATTTTTGAGCTAGTTCCGGATATAATTCTTTAGTTATACCACCTATCATTTCAGGGTGGGAAAAGATGATGCCAACGGCTTCTCTTATGTATTGATATCCTTTAATGTGTGATGGTATTCCAAGTTCATGAAGCATTTTGGTTATTGATACTTGTAAGTTACTATTATAGAAGTCGATGTTTTTATTTTCTTGTTTTTTATTTGTAATTTCATATATTCTTTTTTCTAAGTCAGTTAAATCAAAAGGTTTTAAGATATAGTAATTTACACCAAATTCAGATACTTCTCTAATCACTTCAGCGGCATTATAGCTAGTTGCAACAATAACTTTTTTATTAATGCCACGTTTTTTCATTTCGTTTAAGACATAAATACCATCTTTATGAGGCATTATAAGGTCTAAGATTATCAAATCGAATTTATTTTGGTTTTGTTCGATTACCTTGATTCCTTCTTCGCCATCGTGAGCTTCTAATGTGATACTGATTTTATCATTTGTTTTGAAATATTCTTTAACCATTTCAATCAGGTTAACATTATCATCAATCATTAATACTTTTATTTTGTCCATTTTTATTCTTTCTCCTTTACTGTTAAAAATTATACAAAATATTGACATGGTTTTCTAGAGTAAAAAATAGCTAGTTTTGTCGAATGTCACATTTAATTAAAAAAGAAGCTACTACTTAGTAACTTCTATAATTTTAATAAACTTCTCGGGGATAGTACTAGCCCCGCCAATTAGATATCCATTGATATCTGGAATTTTGTTTAATTCTGTGATGTTTTTTTCATTGACTCCACCACCATATAAGACTCTAACGTCTTCTTTAAATAAGGATTTAATATATTTGACGACGTCTTCGATTTCATCGTTTGATGGTGGGTTACTACCGATTGACCAAATTGGTTCATAGGAAATATAAAGGTTTGATAAGTCATCAACATCTTTTAAGTTAACGTCTAATTGTTTTTTTAAAAATTCTTTGGTTTTGCCTTCTTCTTTAGTTTTCAAGCTTTCACCAATACATAAGAAAACAGTTAGACCAGTTCTTAAAGCGTTTTTTACTTTTTCGTTTATAAGTTCTTCGTCTTCTTTTAAATAGCTTCTTGTTTCACTGTGGCCAATTAATGTATATTTAGCTCCTAAGTCTTTAATAGCTGAAGCAGAGGTTTGACCGGTGAAGGCACCTTTATTTTGACTATAGACGTTTTGACCGGCACAAGTAAATCCATTTTCTGCATATGTTTTTAAATATAGATTAGATGGAGCTACGATAAATTTATCTTTATACGGTTTCATTTTTTCAATATAGTCTTCGATGTCTTTTAATTTATCAAAGCTCATTTTTTGATTTGATACTAAGATTTTTTCCATATACCTATCCTCCTTAAAAAGTTTTTGAATTTTTCTCTTTTACTTGGTTTTTGATTAGCAATCGCTTTTTGATATACATATAACACTTTTTCAGCGTAATATTTAGATGAATGCATTTCGGCGGTTTTTCGCGCTCCTTTACTTAAGTGTTTTAAAAGTTTAGGGTCTTTGATTAAGCCTTCAATTTGTTTTACGGCTTCTTTTTTATTTTCAAATAAGTAACCGTTTAGGCCATAAACGACGTCTTCAAAACTTTCATCTTTGATACATATTGTCGGAATGCTAGCAGACATGGCTTCGATAACGGTAAGACCTTGGGTTTCAAAATGAGATGCGGTTATAAAGATGTTTGAAATGTTATAATATTTTGGTGTTTCATCATATGGAACTTTACCAGCAAAAACAACATTTTTTTCAATTCGATATTTAGAGGTTAATTTTTTTAAATAATCGAGGTCTGGACCGTCACCAACTAAAAGTAATTTAACGTTTTTATTTTTTTTAATTAAAGTTTTGGCGATATCGATAATCATTTCGATGTTTTTTTCTTTACCTATACGGCCAATATAGAGCATAATAAAGTCGTCTTTAGTGAAGCCTAGTTTTTGTTTAAGATCTAAAAGGTCTTGTTTTTTTAAGTTTTCTTTATAAAACCTTTCGGTTTCAATACCGGTTGGAATAATGTAGACTTCCCGGTCATATTTATATTTATTTTTAAATAAGTCATATGTTTTTTTAGTTGGAACAATTAGTTCATTACATGTTTTATCACAGTAAAATTTAGTTATATATTCGACAATTTTTTTACTACTTTTATCAAAGTAACCATGGGTTATGGTTTCGATATAGTCTTCATACATCGTGTGATAAGTGTGCACTAAAGGGATGTGAAATTCTTTGGCAACTAATCTAGCAAATGTTCCAACACCAAATTCAGTATGTGAATGAATAATATCTAAATTCCATTTGGCTATTTTTTTAATTACTCTAAAGGGGTAAATCGAGGTTAGACGGTAATCATATATACCAATCGGAATACCAGGAATTCTGATGATTTTACCGTCGTTTTCAAATTTATAATTCATGTCTTTAGGATTAACGGTAACAATAAATACTTGGTGACCAGCTTTTTCTAAAGCTTTTTGAAGCATGACAATACTGGTTGAGACACCATTAATAAATGGTGGGTAGCTATCGGTAAAGATTCCTATACGCATAACTGGCCTCCTTTATACACGAAAAAAAATAAGGTAATTCAAAGCTTTCTTGTTTTTATTTTAATCTTTTTCGGGAATAATGTCCAGAGCTTTTAGAGATGTTCCTTCTAAGAAGGTAAGACTGGCACCACCACCGGTTGAGATATGGTCCATTTTATTTGCGTAACCGAATTTTGTAACCGCACTGGCTGTATCGCCACCACCGATTACTTTATATGCTTTAGTTTGGGAAATAACGTCACATAGTTTTTTAGTCCCTTCTTGGAAAGGTTTATATTCAAAACAACCTACTGGACCATTCCAAAAGATAGTTTTACTATCATTTAAGTACTGAGAGAATGTTTTAACAGTTCCTGGGCCAATATCTAAACCCATTTCATCTTCTTTGATTTCGTTTATGAATCTGAGATGAGTTTCGGTTTCATCAGTCATGTTTTGAGCGGTAATGACATCAATTGGTAAAATTATTTTTCCTTCATACTTTTTTAAAAGGTTGTGGCAGTTTTCTAACTGGTCTTTTTCAACTAGAGATGCACCAATATTAAATCCTTCAGCTTTAAGAAAGGTAAAAGCCATGCCTCCCCCGATTAGTAGATAGTCAACTTTAGTAATAAGGTTATTGATAAGCCCTAGTTTATCACTTACTTTAGCTCCGCCTAAAATAATCGTATATGGGGTTTTAGGATTTTTAAGAAGTTTTGAGAGTTCTTTAACTTCTTTTTCGACTAAGAAGCCTATGCCACTTGGTAAATTAGAGGCAATTCCAACGTTTGAGGCATGAGTGCGGTGAATGGTACCAAAGGCATCATTGATAAATATATCACCGAGACTAGCCCAATATTTACCTAGCTCTTCATCATTATTACTTTCTTTTTTGCCATCTAGGTCTTCAAAGCGAGTATTTTCCATAAGTAAAACGCTTTTCGGTTTCATTTTAGCAATAGCTTCTTCTAACTCTTTACCTCTAGTTTGAGGTACGAAGGTTACTTTTTTTCTTAAATATTTAGATAAAGTTTGAGCGACCGGTTTTAAAGTGTTTTTGGCTTTATCTTCTTCGGTTTTAATTCTTCCTAGGTGGGACATTAAGATAACTTTTGCTCCATGGTTGATAGCATATCTAATTGTCCTGAGGCTTGATTTTATTCTAGTATCGTCAGTTATTTGACCATTCTTCATGGGAACATTAAAATCACATCTAATAATGACTTTTTTTCCTTCTAATTCATAATCTTTAATTGTTTTTTTCATAATTTATCTCCTATCCTGCAACATATGTATATGTTAATACTCCACTATTATTTTTAACATTCACCGAGCTTGCTTCGTTAATTATACGATTGCCTGTTTTAGGATTGACCATATTTCCTTCAACTGTTCCGGCAGCCACTAAGGTTTCAGTAGAAATATTAGCGGATGTGGTGACACCATTTTTTAGGTCGGCATATTTATCTGGATGGGTTTCGACATAAGCTTCAGCCGCATTTTCAATGGTCGTCATAAATTCATTATATTCGTTTTCTTTTGAGGCTTTGTTAGTACTTATAAGCGAAGGCACTGAAACTAAAACTATGGCCCCTAAGATTACTAAAACAGCTAGTAATTCAACTAGTGTAAACCCTTTTTTCATATCTTTCACCTATATTTATTATAAAGCAAATACAGTTTAATAACAAGGTAATGTGGATTTTTAAGGAAAAAATTTTACATTTTTAAAAATTGATGTATAATATATACATTTAAAGGAGGGGTTTATATGGAAAGTGATAAAAAAATGGTTCCATATAATGGAAATTTTGAAGATTTCGTGAGACGTGTTATTGATGCAATGGCCCAAGAAGGCATAAGGGTTACCCCTGAAACAGTACAAAAAATTAAGGATATTGCCGAGGGAAAAACTTCAGCTGACGAAATTATAAAAAAGAAGGTGCGTTAAAATGATGGATAAAAACTGTTTTCACGAGGAAGATAAATTATATTGTTATCCTGGAACAATGGTTCTTAAGAATAAATTAGGTATTCATGATGAGAATAAATTAGAGGCTGCCGAAGGGGCGATTGTAACTTTAAGGGTGGCTGAGCTTTTTAAAGATGGAATTAAAGGAAGATTTGACTTTAGGCATTTAAAGTCAATTCATTATTATTTATTTCACGATGTATATGAATGGGCAGGCAAAGAAAGATTTGTCGATATGGCTAAGGGTCATATTTTTTGTCCTTATCAAAATATCGATGAACAAGCTAAAATTATTTTTGAAGATTTAAGAGAACAAAATTATTTTTTAGATTATGATTACAATAAAACAATGAATTCTTTAATAAAGTTATTTACCGAGATAAATGCTTTACATCCTTTTAGAGAAGGAAACGGGAGAACTCAAAGAGAGTTTACCGAGGAGCTAGCAAAAATAAATGGAATATGTTTGGATTTGACAAAGATTAGAAAGGATGAAATGATTGAGGCAAGTTTTAAAGCTATAAATAATGATTATGAAATGCTAACTCGTTTATTTTTAGAAAATGCGGAAGAAAAACTAGAGAAAAAAGAAGAATGGCAAGATAAATATATGGAAGAAATGCTTTATATAAGGTGCCATGTAAAGAAAAAATCACATAGGTAAGTGATTTTTTATATAATATTTATTTAAAAATGGTATAATTTAATTAAGAGAAGGAGAAAATAATTATGAAAAAAGAAAAGTTTAAGCTTTCAAGAAATAAGTTTGTCGCTGCAGTGATTGGTGCAGCTACGTTAGCTACGGGAACTATAGCATTGGTTAATATGAATCAAACTGAAGAAATTAATCCATCTTATAGTGTGTCTAGGGTATCTTTAGAAAAAAGTGCGAGTAATAATCTTACGGATTTAGATGTTCGAAATATACCATTGGAAAAGATTCCTGACACAGATATAGATGTTCAAGACATACCATTAGAAACGATGCCGAACCAAGTAGAAGGTTTAACGGCTAGTCAAATATATAATAAATATGATATTCGCAATTATGCTTATCCAAATTTAGGTGAAGATTTAAATAATGGTGTAGATGCGAAAGAGATTGCCGATAAATTAGGAATTAAGCATAACAGTTTTATAACATCTACATCAGATTTAAATGGTTCTTTAGTTTTTTACGGTGAGTATATAGGTGAAGATGAATGCGAACAAATAGTAAACCGTTTAAAGGAACTTGGACAAATTGGGGCGAATGCGAATGTTCAAATAGTGTCTAAATATAATTATATTAATGATATTCAGCCAGAAGTTCCAACACATGTAAGATAAAAAAAATCACTTTTGGGTGATTTTTTTATTTAAATAAATATTTAGCTGTTCTAACCATTTGAGCAGAATAACTCATTTCATTATCATACCAAGCAACAACTTTAACAAGCTGTGTTCCATCTTTTTCTAAAACATTTGTAAGGAGGGAGTCAACTACTCCGCCATGAGTTTCTCCGATAATATCACTAGAAACAATTGGGTCTTCAGTATAACCTAAAGTTTCATTGGCATTATTTTTAAGAACTAAGTTGACTTCTTCTTTAGTTACTTTGGTATTTAGTTCTAAGGTTAAATCGACAATTGAACCGGTTGTAACAGGAACTCTTAAAGCACTTCCATCTAACTTACCATTTAATGATGGGATAACTTTACCAATGGCACTAGCGGCTCCAGTTGAAGTTGGAATTATATTGGCACCAGCGGCTCTTCCTCGTCTTGATTTAGCACCTTTTTTATGAGCTACATCTAGAACTGTTTGGTCATTGGTGTAAGCGTGGACAGTAGTCATAAATCCTTTTTTAATACCAAATTCGTTATTTAAAACATTAACTACAGGAGCTAAACAGTTAGTTGTACAAGAAGCAGCGGAAATTATTGTCTCGTTTCCGTCTAGAGTTTCTTCGTTAACACCATAAACAATGGTTTTTACATCACCTTTAGCGGGTGCTGAAATAATAACTTTTTTAGCTCCAGCGTCTATATGGGCTTCAGCTTTTTCTTTACTTGTAAATTTACCTGTACATTCGAAGACAACGTCAATGCCTAAGTCTTTCCAAGGTAAGTTATGAGGATCTGTTTCGGCATAAACTTTAATTTTACGACCTTTAACGATTATGCCATCATCAGTATAGGAAATTTCATTTTTTAAATAACTACGGTGAGATGTATCATATTTTAATAGATAAGCTAATTGTTCCGGGTCAGTTAGATCATTTACCGCAACAACTTCTAATTCTGGGTCTTCTTCCATTATTCTAAATACAAGTCTTCCGATTCTTCCGAATCCATTAATCGCAACTTTAATCATTTATATCATTCCTTTCATTCGATGCCGCCACCAATGAATTCTCTTAAGATTGAATCTTTGGGAATTATTTCACTGGTAATCGGCAAGAAGTTACGTAGTAAATTTATAAGTCTAGTCGCTTCTGGGTACATTCTACTCGTACTTTCGATACCGTAAAGTAATGGTTCAGCATATGTTCTTAACACGTTTAGTTCATAGCCTAGGGATGAGTTGATAACTTCATCGGCATCATCTTGATAAGGATAGATGTTTTCCCGGGCTTCTTTATCGACATTCGGCCACATTTTTAGGGTATCTTCAGCTTTAGTACCACGAGTGCGGTTATCTCTGACAATTCTTCTAATTTTACGAACGTCAGTTGTATGAACACGGTTATGATTATCGAGTTTTAAATGCATAAGTGGACTTATAAATATTTTGAATTTATTTTCTCTTGGAATACTTTTAGTAAGAGCGTCATTTAAGGTGTGAATTCCTTCGACAATTAAGACATCTGTTTCTTTAATTTGTAATGTTTTGTCAGAAATGGTATTTTCGCCACTGACAAAATCATAATGTGGAAGTTTTATTTTTTCACCTTTTAATAATTTATTTAAATTATCGTTAAAGAGTTTGGTATCAATGGCTTTGATACTGGCAAAATCATAATTTCCATTTTCCGTCTTCGGCATTTTTGCTCTATCGACAAAATAATCGTCTAAGGATATACGATATGAAGTAATTCCTTGAACCTTGAGATACAGAGCTAATTTATTTGCGGTCGTCGTTTTACCACTAGATGAAGGTCCAGCAATTAAAATGATTTTAATTCGGTCTTCATCTTTTTTTATTTTTGTAGAAACTTCAAATAGTTGTTCTTCATAATGAGCTTCAAAAAGATTTACCGCTGAATCATAAATGCTTTCGGTTCCAAGTTTATTTAAATCAGAAACTGTACTGATACCTATTAGTCTTCCCCACTCTTGATAGGCTTTATAAGTATCAAATGTCTGTTTATGATGAACGTATTCTTTGATATGTTCTGGATCGTTTGGACCAGGATAGGTAATGATAAAACTATTTTCTTTTAAATAAATTATATTAAATTTATCGACGACTCCTGTGTTGTAGACAAGCGGGCCAAAAAAGTTATCATATACGCCGTCTAAGGAATGCAGAGTTATAGTGCGATTTGTAGTAAAACGAAGGTTTTCTACTTTATCCATTTGATGATGTTTTTTAAAGTAATTAATAGCTTCAAAGCGGTCAACATACATTTCTTGATATGGAATTTGTCTTTGAACCATTTCACGCATAACTTCTTCAATCTTTTGAACGGTTACTTTTGTTATTTTTTGGCCGGTTATTTCACAAAAGATTCCATTGTCAAGTGAATAATTAATTAAGATATCCGAAGTTTCGTCAATGACTTTTTTGGCGGCGACAGTTACTAGGAATTCAAGGCTTCGGGCATATATTCTATTTCCGGTTGTAGTTGAGAGGTCGTAAAATTCAACTTTGTTATTCGAAAAAATTTCAGTATTTAAACCAACATTGAATTCCCCTAGTTTCGCACCAACGATAGGATATTTATATTCACTTTGGACAAGTTTGCTTATTTCAAATAATTTTGTTCCAGGGACAATATTATCGATATAAGTGTTTTTGTATTTTAGTTTAACGTTTTTCAAGTTATATTCCCCCTTATTGTTTCTTTTATTACTATAAACAGTTTACCAAAAATATACTATTTTGTCACTTTTTTTGATGAATAATTTATTTGTTTACATCTATTATAAATATTAGAAGGAGGGATTTTATGGCTTTAATTCCAAGTGTGATTGAAAAAAGTAGTGATGGCGAACGGGCTTATGATATTTATTCAAGGTTACTTCGCGACAGAATTATTATGCTTAGCGGGGAGATTGACGATAATTTAGCTAATTCAGTTGTAGCTCAGATTTTATATTTAGATTCGGTTAATCACGATACGATTAGTCTTTATATAAATTCACCAGGCGGAAGTATTACAGCAGGGATGGCAATTTACGATACGATGAATTATGTCAAAAGTAAAGTGTCAACTATTTGTATCGGAATGGCAGCAAGTATGGCGGCGTTTTTGCTTTCTTGTGGCGAGCGTGGTTTTAGATATGCTCTACCTAATAGTGAGGTGATGATTCATCAGCCTTTAGGAGGAGCACAAGGTCAAGCAACGGAGATTAAAATTGCGGCTGAAAGAATTTTAAAGTTAAAAGAAAAAATAAATAGGATTTTAAGTGAAAACACGCATCAAGATATACAAAAGATACAAAGGGATACGGAAAGAGATTATTTTTTGTCGGCAGATGAAGCTTTAGATTATGGTCTTATTGATGAGGTTATTGTTAAAGAAGCGTAAAGCTGCTTTTTTATAACAAAAAAAACAGCTTTTAAAATGCGCTGTTTTCGTGTAAAAGATTTTATTCTATCCTTTACAGGTCTTATTTATTATAATTGTTTGAACCTGAAATATTTTGTTGACCCATTTGTACAAGTCTTTTAGTAATTTCTCCACCTACTGAACCGTTGGCTCTACTAGTGGCATCTGGTCCCATTTTAACACCTAATTCGTTAGCAATTTCGTATTTCATTTGTTCAATTGCTTGTTTAGCACCAGGAACTACTAAACGATTACTTTTGTTAGTCATGTATTTCACCTCCTGTACATTTATATAGTGTGTACATTTGGAATTTTAATACTTTTTTTTAACTGGAAATTTTTGTTAAAGAAGGTCTTCATATTTTGGTTTTTCAAAGTTAGAAATTACTTCAATATTGTCTATTGCTTCATCGATTAATTTTTCATAATCTAATTTAGTCTCATTTAAAAGACAGTTTTCTAATGTCGGTTTGATAACTGGATGTTTAGGAACAAAGATGGTACAGCAATCTTCATAAGGAAGAATGCTTGTTTCATAGGTGCCTATTTTTTCAGCTAGGGCGATTATTTCTAATTTATCAAAGCAAGCTACTGGTCTAATGACTGGCATATTAGTTACGTTATTGACGCAAACCATACTATCTAAGGTTTGAGAGGCAACTTGGCCAATACTTTCGCCATTAAAAATAGCGTGGGCATTTATTTTTTTGGCATATTTTTCAGCGATGCGATACATCATTCTTCTCATGATGGTTATCATATAATTAGGCGCACAATTCTTATATATTTCTTCTTGAATTTTAGTAAATGGAACAACATGAACTTTAATTTTACCAGAATATTCGTTTAAAATACGAGCTAAAGTGAGAACTTTATTTTTAGCTTCAATACTTGTATGAGGTGGTGATTCAAAGTACAAGCATTCGATATTTACACCTCTTTTTAAAGCTAAATAGCCAGCTACTGGACTATCGATGCCACCAGACAGCATCAAAAGTCCTTTGCCTTGAACGCCAACGGGATATCCTCCTGCTCCTTTTATTTCTTCAGTATATACGTAAGTACCATCGGTTCTTATTTCAACATGTAAAGTTATATCTGGATGATGAACATCAACTTTGTAATTACTATTTTTTAAAATTAAGGCACCTAAATTACTACTATATTCCATAGAAGAGGTTTTAAATGTTTTGTCGGCCCGATTAGTTACGACTTTAAAGGTTTCTTTATTTTTATCCATTATTTCTAATGATTTTTTTAAAACGTCTTCAATATTATTATTTACTTTATAGGCAACGACTATACTGTGAATACCAAAGACTTTAGTTAGTTTAGGAATGATTTTGCCAGCTTTTTCACAATAGATATACATGCGAACGTTGTTTTTTATTATTTTAATGTTTTCGTCAGCAAGCATTTTTTCGATATTATCAGTTAAGGTTTTGACAAAAAATTTACGATTATCTTTTTTAGTTGTCAGTTCACCATATTTAATCATAATAAGTTCATTCATATGTACTCTCTCCTTTGCTTATCAATTATATTATATTTTTTTTAAAAATAAAAGATGGAAAATCCATCTTTTAGTCTTTTTCGCCATATAATTTGAGTAATCTATCATAAATTCCAGGTTCGATTTGATTTAAAGCGTTGATTGTGAGTTCAAGGGCTTTAGAATATTCTCCACGATTAAACAAATTTTCCGAATAATTTAAGCTACGGTCTAATTCTTTATAACTAGAGCGATAACGGTTACCATAGACAATTGAGGTTTCAGTCATAATAGCTGTCTTCATCATATCTTTAGTTTTAGTATATAGTTTCAAAGCTAAATCACGAGCAGTATCGACTCTGGTGTTTAAAGTTTCAATGGTAATCGGTTTTTTATCTAGTTCTTTGATTATTTCGTTCATAGCTTCTTTGGCTTCTCTTAGTTCGACATAATAGTTATTAGGAATGACTGGTAAATTATATGTTCTAATTTGATTGCTTGCTTTTTTAAGCAAGGTTTTGACTTCATCTAATTGTTGACGAGCACGTACTTCATCATCGTGCATGTTGCCAATCACATTAAGCGTACTATCTAAATCATTTTCAATTTGATCTAATCTTGAGGCAAGTCCTTCGACTTCATTAGTTAGTTTAGAGTAAGCAAAGCTATGATTTTGGGTGTGTTCGTGAAGAATTTTATAATCATCGTTTAAAGTCATGATAGCTGATTGTATATCATATAGTTTTTGAATGCTAGTTTCAGATAATTTATACATGCTTTTCAAGTCATCGATACCATTTATAATATCATTTACAAGCTTATTGGTTTTAATAAGTTTCTTTTCAAATATTTTTTTAGCTTCTTCATAGTCTTTACGGATGACTTTTTCTTTTTCAAAATCAGTGAATAGATTTTCAAAATATTCGGTTAAAACTTTTAAATCAAATAGGCTATCTTCAAGGTTTAAGACTTTGGCTCTATCTAATATATCACTTATTTTCTTTTTAGATTCTTCGACGTTAAATTCGACATTTAGGTAGTCTAAAGGATAACCTTCTTTAACCATCTGATTATATATTTTAGTTATTTCTTCAATCTTTTTAGGTAAGATACTACAAGCAATTAAAACAATTGATGGCAGCTCATCTAGGACTACTTCCATATGGTTAAGCATTTCATCAGCTGATTTTAAAACGGTTGGTATTTCTGTATATTGATTATGTTCCATCAAGATTTCAAATTCTTCAAAGCGTTTAGATATATTTTCGAATTGCATAGCTACAGTTTGGGTAAATGGTCCAAACTCAGATTTGGTTTGATTGAATTTTTGAAGAAGTTCACGGTAACGAGATTTGATTTTAGTAATATCTCCCCTACTTCTTTCTTCACTTTCAGTAATGCCTTTAATTTCGTCCAAGAGAAAGTCAGAAGCTGTTTTAACTTTATATATTTCCATTTCGGCTTTGGCGATTTTATACATGGTACTTTTATAATCTTTTTTATTTAAAGAGTATTCAGCTTCGATAAGCATGTCAGTTATACGAGGAATTTTTATTTCTTTTATATCTTTTAGTCTATCTTTCCAACCTTCATAAAGAACACGCATTTTTTCATTATTGTTATAATTTTCAATTTTTGATAGTTCTGGACCAACTGGTGACGTGTCTATTTGGTTTTTTTGATAGTCTAATTCGTCAAGCATTTTTCTAAGTTTTTTCTTTTTGGTATTACTTCTAATCAGAAGAACTATTAATATAAAGATGATAATGGCACCAGAGATTATGGCCATTATAAGTATTTTGTTATCCATGTAACCTCACCTATTATGATTTTATCATATTTTACATGTTTTTGTAAATTTTTTGTCAAAAATTGTCTTTGGATTTTAATTATCTTTTGTTTTGTTTTGAAGTATTTTACCTGCTTTTACTGGACTATTATTAGGCTTTAAATTAAGCGTTTTTAATTTAAATGGCCTTTTTGTACTAAAAAGAGCTGGGGCATTATATATTTGATTTTTATCTTTATTTTTTATTTGATTCATTTGAATGTCATTTAATATTTTGAGATTTCGATTCATAAGCTTGTCACCTTTATAATTTTAACACGTTTTTCCTTTATTTTAAAGGTTAAATGGACTTGACATTTAGGCAAAAGCATAATATAATTATTAAAGCGTGTTGAAGCAGCGTTATTTTGATTGTTATAATGTGGCTATTCCCTATAGGGGTTATTCGGTTTACCGCTGCTAAAAAAGAATATTGATATAGTCCACCCTATAACTTTTCAAAATAACCTTTCACGCAAATATGTGAAAGGAGGAAAATGAATGGCAAGATATACTGGACCTGTTTATAAGAAATCTAGACATTTAAACTTTTCTATTTTAGAAAATGGAAAAGAGCTTGCTAAAAGAGCTTATGGACCTGGAGAACATGGACAAGATAGAAGAAGAAAACTTTCTAACTATGGTGTTCAACTTCAAGAAAAACAAAAGCTTAGATTTATGTATGGTTTAAGTGAAAAACAAATGCATAAGGCTTTTGAAATGGCTTTAAAAGCTAAGGGTGTCAATGGTGAAAACTTACTTAGAATTTTAGAGAGTCGTTTAGATAACTTAGTTTATCGTATTGGTTTTGCGACTACTCGTAAAGGTGCTAGACAACTTGTTAACCACGGACACATAACTGTTAATGGTAAAAAAGTTGATATTCCGTCTTATCAAGTTAAACCAGGCGATGTTATCGGCTTAAAAGAAAGCGACAAAGATATGGCTATTGTTAAGGCTTCTTTAGAAGCTTTACATAATAGAGTTGAATTTGTTACTTTTGACGAAAAGAAAATGGAAGGTACTTATGTAAGACTTCCTGAACGTAGTGAACTTAATGCCGATATTGACGAAGCATTAGTTATCGAATACTACAACAGAAATTAGGATTTATTTCCTAATTTTTTTATGGATGTGTTAAACAAATTTATAAGGAAATGGCAAATATTTTAAATGGATTAACTAGAGTTAAGCACTAAAATGCTTTCAGTGAAGTTGACAGAGGGTTATAGACATGTTTTAAACTTTTAAAAAATGAAATATTAAAAGCAAGGTGAAACGTAGTTTGTGTTCAACCTTGCTTTTTATTTTTGGGCTGATTATATTACTAATTTAGAAATGTTTCAAATAATGATTAAGAAACCTGTCATTTCTTTTTTTTGATAATTCATATTTAATTATTATCAAGTTCTTTATAAAGAATTTTATTTATTTTTGTTTGGTTTAGAAACGACATCAATATCTTCTATGCCATTTCCAGTTATTTTATAACCTTCTCTTTCATTTGTAATAGAAAATTGTATATTACCTATTTTTATAACATTGTTTTTACTAGGGGAAATCTTATAGAATAATCCAGACTTAAAAATATAATTGTGAGTTAAATATTCCTGCACTGTATCCATCATTTCCTCCCCTATTACATAAAGAGAGTTATCATAATTAAAAACAGCAACCCCACCTTTAGGAATTATTTTAAAATCTTTTTTTTGCGCATTAGTTGTTATCTCATTTGTAGCTACCTTTGGTTTAATATTTTGAGGATTTTTAATCTCAAAAAATTTAGCTAAATTTCCATCTATTTTGTAATTTGTTCCATCTTTACATACAAATGAAACTGTTGAGTCACCTATTTTTATAATGTTTTTTTTATTCTTAGTAACTGGATAAAATAAAATTTTATTAAATTTATAACTCTGCAGGAACTTTTTATATAAGCTTTCATTTAAAAGTTGCTTTTCGCCGGCAACATAAAGATTGTTGTTATCCTTAAGTATTGCTATATCACTATTAGACATAAATTTAGCTTTTTCATGTTCTTTTTTGTGCTTTAAAGGACCTTGAGGCAAATGAGAATCGTTTCCATATCTATTATGATATTGCTCATCCGTAGCAGCAAAACAAATTTTACCAGGATCAAAATGTAGACCACTTTTTTCAAATTCTGGATATCTATTTTTATATTCAGCAATAGCTTTAGGTATTTCTTGTTTAATAGTTTCTAAAAAATTTGGGTTATGTTTTTTCAAGATAGGAACTAATTTACAAAGTGCAGAAATGGGTACTTCTTTTTTCATATTTATAAATACTTGTCCTAGATGTGGAACATTTAGGTTAATACTAGGAAATGAATTTTCGCTTAATGGATTTGCCAAAAAGTTTTTAATATCATTGTCTGTAAAAGTATTATAAAAATAGGAGAATACTTGTTGAATCAGTATGGGATCTTTGGGGTTTTCGACAATATATCCAAGTTTTTTTATACGATAATAGTTATCTTCTAGGACAGAATATTTTTGAAAATACTCTCTTGTATCGGCATTACATTTAATAGCAGAGTTTGTTAATGAGGATAAAAATAGGGTTTTAAGGTTAGTATAATATTGTTTTTCTGTTTTTTTTGCTAAAATAGGTTTATCATAAATTTTTAAGACTTCTTTTCCTAAACCTTTAGCAATGGATTCAAATAAAATGTCACTCATTGTTTGATTAAAAGAGCGAATTGATTCATTATTTTCAAATCCATAGCCTATCCAATTATGATATTTTCCAGTTAAAACAGGTGGATTGTCAATACTATTAGCAATGGAAGGAACTTTTTCTTTGATATGTTCACACAAGTTAATTCCATATTTTAATGTCATATCATCCAAATAAATAACTACCAAATCTGATCTAGTTTGTCCATCTATATCCGTTAGTGTATTTTTAATTATATATGGTAAATTATTAGCATCAAAATTTTGGATAAATATTTTCACAAAATCTAAAGATGCTTTACCATCCACATTAATATATAAACGATGACATGGGATGTGTTGTTTGGTAAAATTGATATTTTTAGAATAAAAAACAATGCCGGCACCTTCTCCTTTTAGTTCTGAACTTGGTATTAACTTTGTTAGAAGGTTTCCGTATATTGGGTTAGATAGCATTTTTTCTTTATCTTTTAATGTATAATTTGTTATTGATAGTTCATTTTGCAGTTTAATAAGTTCATCTCTATATTGGATTTTTAGTGAATTTGGGTTTATTTTTTTTAAATTACGTAATTGTTCTTGAAATAGAAATTCTTCAAACTTATCAAAAATATCATCTGGAATTGCTTTTGTATTCCTAGTAGAAAAATTACAAAAATTGGCAGTACTCCCAGTAGCAAATTGAAGCGGCTGCAAACCCTTACATTTTTCTATTATTTGTAATAAGTTTTCATCGACATCTGGAGATTGAACATCCTGATAAAATTGACGAAAAAAAGTTTGTTCAATTGATTGATTGTTCATTACTATCACCGATATAAATATAACAAAATAATATAATTATTGCAACTTTATAATTAATAAGATAACGTAAAAAAGGAGTCATTATCTGACTCCTCCACCTGATGAAAATCCACCAGAGCTTGTTCCACCACCTGAGAAACTTCCACCACTGCTAGCGGCACTTCTAGCACGCATAGCGGCGTTTATGGAATGGGCACTAAAGGTTGATGCCCAGTAATAGCTATGGTAGTAGTTACTTTGTTGATATTCTACAGGATGGAATTTTTCAAATTGTTTGGCTACTTTATCGGCAATGCCAAAGCTTTGGGCAAATATTAGATATTCATCCCACACATGAACTTCAATGGCTTTTTTCTCATCAATTAATGTCATATCTTCGAGAAACTGTTTTAATCCTTTGAGTTTGATAAATTCATCACGTAATTTAGTTGTGAATTTATAGACTTTACGTTTGCCATTTTTCGAATAGTTTTCTTCAGATACGGTAATATATCCTTCGTCTATTAATAATTTTTTGGAATAGGCTTCGGCGTCTTCAAGCCAACTATTGATTCTTGTATAATGGTTTTTACAGTATTTTTCAAAGTCTTTAGGTTTTACTTTACCAGTATTATTAGAGGCAATATTTAAAATATTAGCTAGTTTTACTTCTATTTCATTTGGAAGATTTTTTAGGTTTGTAATATCGATATAGTAATTATCATCTTTATTGAAGTCTAAAATTCCATCTTTTTCGGCCGGTACCATATCGACTTTCTTTTCTTTTATCCATTTTAAGATAATTGCACCCATAATATTTTCTTCGGCCATGATATATTCTTCTTTACCAATATAATAAGCTTTTAAAACATCTTTATTAAAAGGAATATCTCTAAAGTTATTAATATCTTTGGGAATGACAAATTCAGTCTTATCAATTCTATCACGAGATTTAGCAGCAAAAACTGAGGATATGATAACAATAGCAAAGATAAAAATAGTTATTAAAATGGGAATTAAGGTTTCAAAAAATGATTTTGATTCGTTTAACTTAGCTCCTTCTAAGGCTTCTGAGACAACGTTATCATAGGTGCCTGATTTGGTAATGTTTGGGTTAAATGTACCATTAGGAAAGCCTATTAGAGCAACAACGTATTCATTAGAGCTCATTTCACCTTTACTTTTTAAGATTACTTTGCCATCGGTAATACTATTTTCACTATTAAATCCATATGAACTATATTTTAAATTTGTAAAGTCATTATCGCCTTTAAAGGTTATTTTAAAGTTTTGCGGAGATGGATCCATATCTTTTGGTAAAAAGTTAAAGTATAATATTTGTCTATCTTGATATTGCCAGACTAAGTTTTCAATTGTGTAGTTTAAAGTGTATGTATGGATTCCATATTCGATGCCCCAACAAAGTTCTAATCCATCACTTGTATAATTGATGCCGTTTTTATATTCTTTCGCACTTTTAGAGGCATCAACATTCCAATCAGACTGGCTTGTATAATTTGTTCCATCCATAGAAACAGTAAAATTGGTTATTTTTCTATCTTCCATATTGCCAAATGAATGATAGCTTTCGGTCCCTTCGTCGGCATCTAACTGCCATACTTCGGTTACATGACCGTTGCCATTTGGGTCAATGTAAACCGTTGTATCAATGCTTTTTAATTCATTTGCTTTTACGATAAAATTAAAGCTAAATAAACATAAAAAGCTAAAGATTATTAAATATATTTTTTTCATAAGTACTCTCTCCTTTATTTTAATTTTACCATAACTAGATATGAAAAAAACTAAAATTGATTTTTTAGCTTTTTTACTTTACAGATGTTTTCGTTAATTTTTTAGACAACCAATAGGAACTACATAAACGTCATCATTTCGTTTATAAGCATAGTCGCCGGTAGCTGTTAATACCATCATGAATGACGGATTTTTCATTTTACTAATGTCTAACTTAGACTTTAATTTTAATAGATTACTTGCCCCTTCTTCAATTAGCTTATCGCCGCCTAATTTGATTTCAATTAGTCCATAAGAACCATTACGCAGGTGGATAACGGCGTCGCATTCTAATGAGGAAGAATCTTTATAATGATATAAATTGCCATTTAGACTTTCAGCATATACTCTTAAATCTCTAACACAAAGGTTTTCAAATATAAATCCAAATGTATTTAAATCATTGATTAAATCATCAGGTCCTAATCCTAGAGAGGCTACCGCGATAGACGTGTCAATGAAATATCTAGTATCAGATGTTCTAACCACAGTTTTACTTCTTAAATTAGGGTTCCAAGCTGGAACTTCATCGACAACAAATATTTTCTTTAAAGCATTAATATAAGAAAAAACTGTATCGGTATCTAGTGAAAAAGAATCATTATTAATCATATCTTCTTTTAATGTTTCATTCGAAGCTTGCGTTCCAACGTTTCTAGCATAACTTTTCATTAGATTTTTTACTCTAGCAGACTCTCTGTTTATTCCATCAACTTTAGAAATGTCTGAATTAACAATGGCGTCATAATAATCATAGGCTTGATCTAAGGCAATATCTTTTTCCATAGAAATACTTCGTGGCCATCCTCCACGGCAGCACACAAAAGCTATGTCATTTAAAGATAATTTACTAACTCCACTAATATTTTTAGAGGCAAATAAATCTTTTAGGCTAACAGTTCCTGTTGACTCTAATGATTCATATAAAGTCATAGGTCTCATTAATAAAAGCGAAAATCTTCCAGTTCCTGTATGAGTAATTATATTTTTATCGGCAGGAACAGAAGAACCGGTTAAAATAAATTGTCCTTCTTCATTTCTATGGTCAACTTCAAATCTTACCGCATCCCATAATTTAGGAGCGATTTGCCATTCGTCGATAAGTCTTGGCGTCTTTCCCTTTAATAATGTACTAGGATTAATATCAGCAAGAGTTAAATTTTGATTTTTACTTTCAGGATTTGCCATATACAATACGCTTTGAGCAATTTGTTCGGCAGTAGTAGTTTTGCCACACCATTTAGGTCCTTCAATTAAAACGGCACCTTTGCCTTTTAATTTGCGCTGTAATATTTCATCAGCAATTCTTTTTTTATAGTCTTTCATCGAATCACCTTCTTGTTTAACTTTATCATTTTATTAATCAATTATCAATAATTTTCGGTAATTTGTAGAGTTTTCGTTCGGTAATTTGTAGAATTTTTATTCGGCAATTTATAGCTTTTATTCTAAAATTAAAACCCCAAATAAACAAAAAAGGAAAATGCATGATTTCCCTAATTTATTAATTTGCTTTTTTAGTCATTTTTCTCATGACAAATACTGAGACAATTACACATATTATTCCAAGTACAATAATTATTATACTGCCATAAGCAGATGTTGATGGAAC
>CALVRJ010000013.1 GCA_944358545.1 uncultured Bacilli bacterium
TCGTTACTGACCCTCTATTACTTGGCCAATTATCACTAGTTTTTGGTTTGACCAACACTACTTGACATTGAACCTTTTTAAACTACAAAATTGGTGGACCCGAGGAGAGTCGAACTCCTGTCCAAAGAAAGTTCCAATAAAACCTCTACAAGTTTAGTTAATTATTTTAAGTCCTAGAAAAACGGTAATTAACAACCTAATCTTCTAGCAAGCCTATCAACTTCATTATTACTTCTAGGCTAAGTAATAACTAATCTCACTAAAAGCGAACCCTTAAAACTTCTCGTGAGCTAAGAAGTTAAAAGAGTGTACCAAAGCCAAACTTAGGCAAATGAAGGTACTAAATTAGAATTTCTGTTTCCAGTTATATTTAAGTTTGGACTTGACGTGTCCCTCCGACTTGCAGTCTTACCTTCCCTATCCCTGTCGAAACCAAGACGGGCCCATTAAGCTCTTACATTATAACACATAAGAGCTTAAAAACAAAATCAATATTTAAGATGTGCTTTAATTTTTCTTTCAATATCTCTTTTCTTAATATCTTCGCGCTTATCGTATATCTTTTTACCTCTAGCTACTCCAATCAAAACTTTAGCTAACCCATGTTTCAAATATACTTCTAAAGGCACCAATGTTAACCCTTGAATATTTATCTTATCACGAAGCTTTAATATTTCCCCTTTATGTAATAAAAGCTTTCGTGTTCTTGTCTCTTCATGGTTAAATCTATTACCATTATCATAACTACTAATATGCATATTTATTAAAAAAATCTCGCCATTTTTATAAGTTGCATAAGCATCTTTAATATTAGCTTTACCTTGTTTTAAAGATTTAATCTCCGTACCTGTTAAAACAATACCAGCCTCTATCGTATCTAAAATCTGATAATTAAATCTTGCCTTTCTGTTTTTTATCTCCATGTTTATCATCCTCGTAAATCTTAAAATTAATAAGTCCCTTATCTTTTACTACACTGTCGACAATTATTTTTACCTCATCGCCTACTCTATATCTCTTCTTCGTCCTTCTACCTATCACACTAAAAGCTTTTTCATCGTAATAGTAATAATCATTTGGTAGTGAATCAACTCTTATCATTCCCTCAACCAAATTATCAAGTTCAATATAAATTCCATAGTTAGTTACTGTATCGACAATACCCTTATAAGTCTCACCTATATGACCTTCCATATATTCAGCCATTTTCATATCAGTAACATCACGTTCACACTGAACAGCCGCTCTTTCTCTTTCAGATGAATGTGCGGCAATCTCTGGTAAATTTTGATTATTATAATCGATTACCTCACTATTAATCTGATGCTTAAACAAATAAGTTCTCAGCAATCTATGAACTGTCAAGTCCGGAAATCTTCTAATTGGTGACGTAAAATGTGTATAGCATTTACTAGCTAAACCAAAGTGGCCAATATTTACACTATCATAAACCGCCTTTTGCATACTTCTTAAAAGCATTGAAGATAAAATTGAATACTCTTTTTTACCCGTAAGTTGTTTTAAAATACCTTGAATAGTCTTTGGAGTAATTTTTTTCAAATTAGCATTCACCTTATAACCTAAAACCGAAACAAAACTTAAGAAATTTTTTATCTTATCTTCATCTGGAAGACCGTGAACTCTGTAAATAAATGGTAAATTCATATTATAAATAGTCGAAGCCACAGCCTCATTTGCCATAATCATAAAATCTTCGATTAAATTTTCCCCAGCACCTTGAACTCTTCTTGCAATGTCAATTGCACGTCCATTTTCATCAGTTATAATTTTTGCTTCGTCAACATCAAAATCAATATAACCACGTTCTACCTTATTTTTTCTAATAATTTTTGAAAGTTCATACATTAAACGTAAATCATCTGCAAATTCCTCATAACCTTCGGGAACTACATTCTTTTCTAAAATACTATTAACACATTTATAAGTCATTTGTTTTCTTGACTTAATCACACTCTCAAAAATATCACTTGAAATAGTATTACCCTTTTCATCGACTTCCATCACACAAGAAATAGCCAGTCTTTCAACATTTGGATTTAATGAACATATGCCATTTGAAAGTTGATGTGGAAGCATTGGGATAACTGTATTAGCTAAATACGAACTAGTACCTCTATTATAAGCCTCTTTATAAATTGCGCTTCCTTCTTTAACATAATAACTAACATCGGCAATATGGACACCTAAAATATAATGATTATTAGAAAGCTTTTTAATACTAACCGCATCATCAATATCTTTTGTATCATCACCATCAATTGTAAAAATAACTTCCCCAGTTAAATCTTTTCTTCCTTTTTTATCATCATCATTTATTTCTGAAGGCAAACTCTTAAGCTCTTCTATTACATCATCAGGAAAAATATCGTTTATTTGATATCTAGCCGCAATTGACAAAATATCAACACCAGGATCATCTTTATGTCCTAAAATTCTAATAATTTCTCCTTGATAATAATTTGTATTAGGCTTATTTTCTAAAAGCTTAACGACAACCTTATGTCCTGGAACTGCCCCCATAGATTTATCACTTGCTACTTCCAAAATAATATTTAATTTATCGTCATCTAACTTTACAAAATTTTTATTATCACGAACATAAAATTCACCAACTTGTAAATCATTTAAATTTCTCTGAAGAATCCTTTCAACAGCCGCTTCATGATTAACCTCATTAATAACATTAATTACAACTTCATCACCATTAATTGCCCCTTTAACATGTGCAGCTGAAACATAATAATCTTTATCACTACCTTCGACTACGACAAAACCAAATCCCTTTGGATTAGCTACAAAAACACCTTTTTTCTTTGTCTTTTCATTAAAAGGTTCATATTTTCCTTTATTAGTCACTCTTATTTTTAAATTGTTTTGTAAACTCATTAAAGCTTTACTAAGCGATGATGCATTTTTATCATCTAATTCATTCATAATCTCTTCATAAGTTAAAGCCTTATTATGATTTTTAATTATTTCTAATACTTTTTCTTCCATATTGCACCTCTTCTTAAATTATAAAGCAAAAAAGCTAAAAAATATAGTCCTTTTACTTATAACTTTACCCATTTTACAAAAAATGATATCACAAGATATCACTTTTTATTCTTAATATAATACCAAATGCTTACTAATATTGAACCACCAAAAGCTACTATAATATCCATCATCGTATCAGTAACGCCAGTTTCCACAACCTTTTGTGCATCTCCACCAAACAAAGCATTACATACAAATTCAAATATTTCCCAAAGTCCTGAACATAAAAAACTAAAAGAAATAATAAATAAAATTCCAAACCATAAATTGTTAATTTTTAAATGTTTCAAAATTAAAGTTGCCACATATCCACTAAGTACTCCTGATATTGTATGAGTCACTTTATCAAAACCTAGTACACTATCATACCAAACTAAAATCACCCCTAAATAATGAGCCATAAATATAAATATTATCCAAATAAAAGTAAGCCCATTATTTATTTTTATTTTAAATAGCCTTTCAATAATAAAAGGTAAACTGACAGTTAAAATAATACTTAAATTCTTAAGTAAAACGACAATACCTTCATATGGCTGTGAAACTATCGTTAAAAGTGCGATAACGGATATTGTTAAAACTAGTATTATATTAATCTTCTTCATAATCTATTTTTTCCACCTCTACTTGATTAATTGAATTAAACCTTTTTGTAATCTTATCGGTTGTCGTATAAATATCTTTAACATCTTTACTAACCGTTTCAATACTTCTATAAAGTTTATCCCATCTTTCTTTATATCTTTTAAATTCTGTATCTAAAAGTCTTAATTCTTTATGAATTACTTTTGCATATTTATCTCTTTCAATATTTTTAATAATAATTTGCAAAGTTGTTAAAGTACTTACTAAAGTAGTTGGTCCGCAAATCCATACTCTTTTACTATAAGCATAATCAATTATATCTTGATGGTATGCGTTAACCTCGGCAAAAATTGCTTCAGCTGGTAAAAACAAAATAGCCTGATCTGAAGTCTCTCCCGGAATAATATATTTAGTCGCAATCGCATCAATATGTTTTTTCATATCTGCTTTAAACTTTTTCTCCGCTAAACTTCTATTTTGATTATTTTTATCTACCATCGCCTGATAATCCTCTAATGGAAATTTTGAATCGATTGCCACCATCCCAAGCGGTTCTGGTGCAAACAAAACTGAATCGGCAATCGTTCCATTACTTAGTGTGTACTGTAATTTATAAATATTACTATTTTCTCCAAAAACATTAACCAAAATATGTTTTAAATTAACCTCACCAAATATACCACGTGTTTTTTTATCCGTTAAAACTGACTGTAAAGACACAATATCATTAGATAAGTTATCAATTTTCTTTTGTGCTTCATCAATTTTCGAAAGCCTTTCTAAAACCGAAATAAAAGTCTTATTTGTCTTCTCAAAATTTTGATCTAACCTTTCATTAACCTTATCATTAATTAAATTAAGTCTCTCATCTATCTTATTATTAAGTCTCTCAAAATCATCATTTAAACTTTTACTTAAATCACTCTTAAAAGTTCCGAGTTCCCTAATCATTTCCGTCTCTAACTTACCAAGTCTTTCCGTAATATTTGATTCATTTACGTTTTTCGTTAAAGAAATTACACTGACAATTAAAATTAATACAAGTAATCCAATAATAATATATTCCATTTTACCACCTTCTATTATTTCTATTTCATTATAACTTAAAATATACTCACTCTTCAAGTAAAAATAAAACATTTGTTTTCCTATTTGACAAAAAAGAAACTTTTATAAAGTTTCTTTTTACCTAATATACTATAATTATTTAACACATTCCTGTTGTTACGGATGATATACTGCTTAAATAGAAAAGATTAGATTTATCTTTTTCTGTAGGTACCCATCCACTACCAACATACACATGTTTTAAATTTGGTGTATTTCCAAATATAATGTCCATAGCGGGAGTGTAAAATACCCCACAATTTAATAAATAATGGGTGTTTTTTTGTGACTTTTTCACATTTCAAAATTCGTCCCCCCTCTTAAGTTGACATTATTGCCCCCCCATAAAAAATTCAAGTTTTCAGAGGGATAATTTTTCACATAAAAATGTAGATTTTTACATTTTTTGTTTTTCCCTTTTTGAGGGTCTGAATAGTTACTGTAGATTTTCGAATTGTTTTCCGCTTTTTACCTAATTATTTTACCCACAATATATAAACTTTAACATTAAATTCCCCAAATAAATTACTCGCTTAATAGTAACAGAAATAGATAATAAAAAAACATCTTTTTAATATTATATAAAACAAAAAAGAAACTTTTGAGAAGTTTCTATTTACCTAATATATAATCTTCATATCCTCCTTTAACACTTATAACTTTATAACCTAAAGCCCTAAGAACTCTCGAAGCATGTAGTGAAGTCGCTCCCATTTGACAATATATATAATAAGTATCACCTTTATTCAAATATTTTTCAGGAAAACTCATCAGTTGTCTAAAACTTATATTAATTGCCCCAGGAATATGATTATCACTATATTTTTGCCCATTTCTTATATCTATAATTTTTGGATTAGAAAGTTTAAGTAAATCATTAACAGTAATTTCCAAATAAGTCACCTCTGACATATTATATGAGCAAATAAAAAATGTAATGAAGACATCAAACTAAAAAATAAATCCCAAAGGATTTATTCATCATCATCTGCAAAGAAATCATCAAAGAATTGATCATCTGTAACATAATTACTATCATTTTTAGACGGTTCAGCTTTAATATTATTTAAAGTATCATGCTTAACCTCAGCTTTATTTTCTTTAGAAGTATTCTTAATCTCCATCTTAGAAACTTCATTTCTTTTTTCATTTTCTAAGCGAACTTCTTTATTGACATTACTTGTAATTTTAGCCGCAAAATCCATAACTTTTTTATTTTTAATTTCAGGCTTTTTAGTTTCGTTATCTTTTACATTATCAGATTTCTTTACATCTTTATCTTTTGAAACATCGCTTACATTATTTTTAGAAGAAATAACTTCCACCGGCTTAACTGAAATATTATCTTTTTTAACAGACTCAGTCCGTTCTTTAACTGCTCCTGGTTTAATAACCTCTTTTACTTCTTGAGCCGGTTTTATAGCTGGCATTTTAATTGGATCAATCTTTCCAACAGGAGTTCCCTCACTAGCTTTCTTTTGAGCCTCCGCTTGCGCAATTTTCTCATCCATGCTCTTTAAAATAGCACCAAAATCAAGCGATGACTTAGGAGGTGTAATTGGTTTTGACTTATTCGCATTATTTTCCTGTGTCATTCTACTAATCATTTGATTTATTTGCTCTTGATCATGTTCTTTTTTCTTTTCATCGACAAAAATCTTTAAATCAAACACATGAACCTTTTGCTTCTCTCTCGTTGGATATTCAGCTTTTTCGTAAGTTTCACCCCAATCAATTTGGTAATCTAACTTTAATTTAGTCCTAAATGGATTACACCTAGTTCTCAGCAAAATAATTTCGCCGACTTTTAATTTCTGTAAATCACTAATGGTAATTAAAGGCCTAGTCTCTTCAATCGCTTTACCATCTTTATCTTTCTTGTCAGTCTTAACTTTTACTTCCCCACACATCTTACTAATTTCTTCTAATGCTGCAAGTTCAGTACTAATCAAATAAACTATATTTGTACAGTTACCTTTAATCGTATCGCCTTTTTCCTTACCATAAACTTCAGATAATTGAGCAAAGTTCTGAATAACAAAGAAAAATCTCATCTTTCTACTACGAGCTGCTGAAACCATCGCATCGACATCTTTAAGTGGTGGCATATTCGCAAACTCATCCAGTAAGAAGTTTGTTCTATAAGGAAGTTTTCCTCCACATTTTTGAGCATAATCAACAAGTGTTTCATAACATTGTTTAAGGAAAATTGTTACCAAAGAATGATATGTTTTCTTTTCATCCTGAATAACTATAAATACAGCTGTTTTCTTTCTACCAATATCTTCAAACTCAAAATCACTATGTGAAAGCATTTCAGATAAATTATCTCTTGAAGCAAAAAGCCTAATCTTTTGCTGGAAAACAGAAATAATACTTCCTCGAGTTTCAGAAGGTGCCGAAATAGTTGAAGACGCACTTACATAAGCCGAAGAAGCCGGATCTTTAGTAAGCTTAAAATATTCATTCGCATAAACAGAACGAGCTCCACACTTCTCTTCTCCCACTGTTGTAAATAAATTAATACTATTTAAATTAATTTCATCAGGCTGTGCATCTTCAAACAAACCTAAACAAATACCTGAAAAATAGTTTGCTGAAGTATTTTGCCAAAATGGATCGTTATTTTGTCCAGCTTCATCATACAAAATATTTGCCGCTAGGTCATCAGTAAGCTCGTTTGCCTTATCAATATTACCCTCTTTATAATATTTATAAGGTAAATGAAGTGGATTCCAACCACTACCTTGTTGTGGATTACGGAAATTAAGTAAAATTACATTATACCCTCTAGCTTTAAGCATATTTGCTGTTGTTTCATAAATTTCACCTTTAGGATCCGTAATAATCATTGATTCATCGTGTTTAGCCAAAGAATGAACTAATGGGAAAATTGCAACCTGGGTTTTACCCGCACCAGTAGAACCGATAATAAGTGTATGAGCCTCACTATTATCAACCCACATAAATTTCCCATCATTAATTAAAGGAAGACCCCCAGCTTCTGCTTTTTTAGCCTTTACATCGACTTTAACTAACTCTTTTTTTAGTTCACTATCTTTCATCCATCTAGAATAACCTTTAGACTCTTTTTTTACATCAGTTCCGAAACCGATACCTTTATCCCTGTCAAAAAACTTATCTTTAACTGATACAATACAAGCAACTAAAGCAATAATATAACAAGGAATAGTTATTCCAATATAATCCGGACCTAAAGCTGGAAACGGATTCAAGCCATAAAATAAATGATCTAAATCACCTTTTGCAAACTGTATAATATTAAGTACAGCTATACAAACAATATACAAAAGAATGACACAAAATCCTCCAAACATTGCCCAATCTTTAGGTTCTGCATTAAATTTTAATTTCATCTCTAGACCTCCTAAAAACAAAAGTTCAATAGTAACATTATTATATCACAAAAAAAGCAATATTTGTTAAATATCACTTTATAATTTATTCTTCATCTAACATACAATTTTGCGTTAAAGATAATTTATCATCGTCAGCGTTATAAATTTGATAACATGACTCAAAAGTTGGAACATTTCTAACATCATTTGAAACAATAAGTTCATAAGTACCATTTCCATCTAAATCGGCGATTTCTTGAAGTTCAAAATTATATGTACTACCATTTTCCTTAACAACATCCAAGACCTTATCATTTCTTACTAAAACCAAATAAGTTGTTGGTGTATAATCTAAAACATCTAACTTATTATCTGAAAAAGTATATATTACTTCGTTATCTCCATCTTTATCTAAATCGACATAAGTTTTCAAAAGTGAAGACATAATTAATCGTAATTGACTATAATCAATATCTCCAACCACCTCATCGATAATATCGTCATCGCTCTCATCATAAGATTCAGTATCATATGCAGTAATTTTTATATCATTTTTTAAACCTGTATAGGCAATTCTAAAATTATTCGTATTTAATTCTTTATAATTTTTATCATAAAAATACCATTTTTGATTATAAAATTGTGCACTTGCAGCTTTTAATTTTTTTGTTCCATTATAAATAGTATATTCAAACTCATTTGCATCATTAGGAACCTCAGTTTCCTGAAGATATTTACCATTATCAACATACCAAATTAAAAAATCTTTAATATAAATATATGCATCATTTTTAAAAACGCCAGTCTTCTCTACACCTTGATTTACAAAACCTGCAAAAATAACATAAATAATTCCTATTATAGCTAAGCCTATAAACAAAAATAAATTTCTTTTTAACTTCTTATCTTCATTCACAAAAACCACCTTACCTTAATTAAAATTATATATACTAAATCCATATATGTCAATTAATTTTTTGTTGATAATAATCATGTAAATTGATATAATTTAATATAGAATGGAGGTCAAAAATGGAAGACGAAAATAAAGTAAAAACTGTATTCAGAGCCATTATAATCTTTCTAATAATTGCCATTATAATAATTATTGGAATCCAAATATATAACAACTGGCAAAACAAACAAAACAATGAAAGACTATATAACTATTTAGATAAGAACAACTATAAACAAAATGAAGATGGCATATATTATAAAACAAAAAAATCAGGAAACACAACTGTAACTGACAAAGCCATATCAAGCGAATACCTTTTTTCTAGAGATACTTTAACTGAAGCTAAAAACTACACAACAATGTCAGTTCAATATAAAAAAAATAAAACTATAAAAATAACTTATCAAATCGAAGGCTTTGACCAAAATAATAACTACGGAATTCTTTTTCAAAAAGGAACTTATAAAAATGGTAAATTTAACTGCGAAATAGTTACCAACATAGATTTTAAAACAAAATGCAATCTTATGAAAAAAGAAGCCCAAAAATATGAAAAAGAAATAAATAATATCTTAAAATCACAAAATATAAATCCAAGTCATATAAAAATTAAAACTAAAAAAAGTGCAAAAGTATAAAAAAATTTCTAATAAAATATATTAGAAATTTTTTTTACCATATAGAACCTAAGTTAGTCGCACTAGTAACTCTCTTACCGCCCCACTCACTAAACCATCCATTGTTACCTGGATTACCATATTGATTATAGTAAGCTCTTGCAACCTCAAATTCTATAACATTTTGTCCATTATTATGACCCCATTCATTACAACCTGGGTCGTTAGGATTTTTAATATCGGCAATAATACAAGGAATCTTTGTACCATCACTTAAATAGAAATCAACTTTATCACCAACTTGACCATAAGTTGTTGTACAAGCAATTAAATATCTTCCATCGTATGTTGCTATACCATTATCGTATTTTGCTCCACTTGGAAGCCAATAATTATAATATAAGTTACCTTGATTTGAATTCTCTGCCCATTGCCAACTATTATCACTATTACTATAGAACGTAACCGTATAACCACCATTACCATATTCAGCTGGAATAGTAATTTCTCCAGACGCTCCATCTTCCGGTAAACATAAATCAGCTGCGTTTGAACCACTTAATCTATATATATATTGATAATTATGTCTACCTTCACTATATGACGCAATACTAATTTCATTACCTGAACTATCACCAGAACGTCCGTCCATATCATAATGAGCTGCAATTTCTTTTATTTCGCCATTTTCATTACTATAAATAGTAGTCGTATGTCCACTAACACCAGGTCGCGGATCAACAACTATATCACCTGCCTGTAAACTATTCCTATCATATGGAATTTGTTCAAAACCAGCGGCTGTCAAAACAGAACCCATATTAGTTGTATTAAATGGACCTTGAGAAGCATCTAAAATACCAGCATTCACAAGTGAATAAAATACAAATGATGAACAATCATAATTTGGACCATTTCTATTAGAGATACTATATCCATGACTATTATCATCAGCAATAGCTTCCATCGCTTTCAAAAACTTACTTACAGAATTATTAGCCTCGGCTGTTCCCGCCGGACTAGTACTTGAATTACCAGTACTTCCAAAAGCAACATCGTTCGCACAGAACAAATTATATGAATAAAGCGAATTACCTTTCCAAGCGTTCTGAAGAGTAACTAATCCCTGCTGTCCATTAGGTGCTGAAGGGTCCATAACATAAACATTTCCATTTTCAACATGATCAAACGCCACCCAGTGACCTAATGATAAATACAAAACAATAAATGGTTGATGATTACCATTACATGGCGTATTTATAGCTTGACTTAATACCCCAGCAGCATTACTAACATTAACCGGAATATCTTGGCCAACCATTACGAAATTAGGTGCAATTCCTTGCCAACTATTCCAATATAAAGCACCACCTGTAAAACTTGCATTTTGGACAAATACCCCAGGATTAAAATTAGTAACCGTAAGTTGTGTCCCTGACTTTGCAATTAAATAAGACATTGAAGTAGCCGTACAACCAATATTACAAACATTACTTACACCACCTAGTGATAAATTACTCCAAGGAGCTCCACACTGTCTCCAATTCGTAATATCGCCTGTTCCAACCGAACCAGCAGTATAAACACATTCGTCCTCTTCCTCAGGGAATAATTGTCTATAAAATTTAGCAAATTCAATTATGTTGTCTGCCGCTTCCTTTTTTGCTCTATCCTTAGCCGCGCCTTCAGGCATATTTTTAATATCTTCAAATGTTCCTCCGATAAAACCATGCTGACAAATATCCATTGAATTGAACATTTTTACTACTGAATCTGCTGCATTTCCATCTGAATCACCAAAACCAAAAAAATCCATAATCATATCAATTGGTTGAAAAATAAGATTTTTTATACTACCAATAGCTGAACCCACTGTTTCCGCTACACAAGCAACACCATTTACAACAAAATTATTCGACCCAAATCCAGGATTTTGTAATGCTTCTTTATAACTATCCTCGTTATACTTGCCATCTACAGTCGAATTATACATAATAATTGCCGCTGCATCAACTAAATCTATTTCTTCTTGATCTATACCATTATATCCATCACTACTAGTTGTCGATAATCCCTCAAAAAATTTTTTTACAGAATCTGTAAAACTGTCTTCATCATAATCAGCATCATATTGTGCATCCATTACCTCATAATAATCACCTTGAAATAAAACTGTTGATGCCAAAACAACTTTGTCAATTCTGCCATTACTATTTTCAGCAATAATATCTATTTTAGAAACAAACTGAGCTTCTTTCTTTTTTTCAAGATCTTCATTTGAACACAATATACAAGCTTGATTAAACGTATTTTCAATTCTATCGACATTTTCTTGTACTAAACCCAAAAAATAGGAAACAACACCCAAAACAACCATTATTAAAATAAAGAAAAAAGATGCCCCCGCAATTATTCCAAAAAGCATAAGTTTTGCCTTAGCCTTAAAAAAGCCGCCAACTAAATTTGTTGGATCTAATCCGGCTTTTGAAGCTTTCTTACTTAAAAAACTTAAACCTAATTTAGGAAGCATCTTATCACCACCATACTATTTATCTATTATAGTCCGCCACCAGAACCAAATGAATCTAATTCTTGAGCTGTAACTACAATATTTATTCTCATTCTTTTACTACCACATACAAACAAAGCTTCTCCTTGATTGTAACCTTTTATATTTTCTTTTTCATTATCATTTAAATCGATTAATTTAGCTAAATCCTCAACCGCCTGTTTTTTTAGTCCCATAACTAAGTAATAAGAAGCATTATCAAATATCGCTTTACCTTGTGTAATGACAGCCGGATCACTAAAATCAGTTGGTTGCTGAGTAATTATAATTGTTCCTGTATTATACTTACGAGCACGTCTTTGAATCTGTGCTAAAAAGTCCGCACCTAATACATTATTCCCGCCTAAAAGTACATGAGCCTCATCTACCATAAGTACTGTATTTTGATTAACATCCAAAGTTAAACTCCATGCATATTTTAAAACGTTAAAGAATAATGCATTTCGAATATTAGAATCTGTATTCATTAATTCTCTAATATTAAATACAATAAAATCACTTTTCGGGGTAATTGTCGTTTTCCCATCAAAATAGAAACGAAGCTCACCGATTAACGGACGCATTTTAAGCTCCAAATGTTCTAGTATATCTCTCTCTCTACTTTGTTCAGGCATTGAAGTAATTTTTCCTCTTACCGTTGCATATACATCTCTTAAAGTAGGATAATCAGCTGAAGTAAAATGTGTAAAATCGCTATTAAAATCTATTCCAAAACGTTTATAGGTCTCTTGTACTGTTTCACTAAAAACATTTACAACATCATCTGTAATAGATGGATCATAATATTTTATAAAAGCTTTAATTGTTTGTAAAGTTCTCGTTAAAACAGCATAGCCAAGACCTTGCCTGATTTCATCCTCATCGGCATCAATTACAACTTCCAGTGGATTAATCATACCAAATTCTCCACCTTTACCTAAGTCGATAAAATCGCCACCATATAATCTCGTCATATCCTCAAGTTCCCCTTCAGGGTCAATAACAACTATTTTATAACCATTCCTTATATGATTTCTAAGCATAAGTTTAGCAGCTGTAGATTTACCAGAACCAGAAGTACCAAGAATAATCATATTTGCATTATTTCGGTTATGTTCTTTTTGAACTTGATATAAAAATTGATTAAACAAAACTACCCCACCAGAGAAATCAACACCTAATAAAGTTGATAACCCAGGATCTTTAATACTATCAAATACAAATGGATACATCGCCGCAATTGTCGGTGAAGGAATAGGTGTCCCTATTCTATCTTCGACATCTTGTTTCGGAAAAATTGGAAGCATTGATTTTAAAACTTTTTCTTGTTCAAATCTTAATGAAACAGCTCGCATATTCATTGCCTCTAAATAACCTCTTAATTGTAACTTTTTAGCTGTAAGTTCTTCATCAGAGTCTGCTGTTATCATTAAATGTAATTGAAAATCAAATATTTTTGACTGTGAAGCCGCAAGTTGTTTAATAAAGTCTTCCAAAGATTCATAATCTTGCCTAAGTCTTTCCTGAATAGTAACATCATGTTCTTCTTGATAACGAACTTTTAAATCCGCAATTTCCTTATTAACCATCTTCGTAATAACCCCAAAAGGAAGTGGAATATGTTTAATAACCATTTTAATACCTGACATACTCGTTAAATTAGCTAAAAATCCAGGCGCAATAACTTTAGGATAAGATATAACCGTCATTATTGTTGAATACTTATCACTAACAACAAAACTACTCGGTCTAAATTCAAGACCTTTCGGAGCGATTTGTGTTTTTATATCCATTAGCTCATCACCGTCCCAAATGTTGTGGTTGTCCCACCATTTAAGAAGTTATCCAAAATAATTCGTAAATCATCATTGGAAGTTTGAGTTGCCACGAGTTGAGCATTAGCAAAATTCTGAATTAAACTTCTTATCTTTTTTTGAATTCTATCCATATCTTTATCCTTGAAAAGTAAATAAAATTCGGTATCAACAACGTTATTTGTTGTAAACATATTTGCCTTATTAATATCTTCCATAATCAATTTTCTTCTAACAGGATTTATTTCCGAATTATATAATAGCTGAAGTCTTGATAAATAAGCCGTAATATCAACTGGTCTATCAGCTGCGATAATCCAAAATTCATAATCAATCATGTTATAAACATTACGCAAATTATTAATTATTAAATTTTGTTCACTAGGATCAAGAATAAAAATATTTCTCGGAGATATTTTAACTCCTGTAACCTTATCATTATTATCACAAATGATAACGCCATTTGTAATTGATTTTATAGGCACAAAATCATTTGTGTATTTGCTTCGTGTCTCCGTACTCATCTTTCGCACACCAACCTTTCCAAATAAATCTTTGTCTTGTTGTATAAAAAGTATAAAGCTCTTTTAATATTACCAAAGTATTATGATAATTAGGAATTGGCAATACTAAGAAACCTGAAATAACTCCTGGAGCTAAATCAATTGCTGCCATAAGTAAACTAGAAGGGGACAAAATCATTAGAAGTAATATTGTTATTGTAAGTCCCACTCCAAAAAGTATTAAATCAGCAGTTGTAAAAACTCCAAAGATTAACATTGATTTTTTTGTGTTTGCCGGTATTAAATAATTCATTTACACAGCCTCCTTTTATTGATTATTACCATTAGAACCATTTATTCCATTATTATTTGAACCCAGTCCCTGATTACCACCTAGATTACTATTATTTGAATTAACATCTATTGGTTTACTTGACACTGTTCTTGGTGTAGCATTTGATGAACTACTTCCAGAAGTTCCAACTGGTTTTACGCTTGGACTACTGCTTGAACTGCTAGTTACTTTAACATCTGCAGTTAAATCAGGTTTTGTATTTGACGTAGTTTCAGTTTTATTCGCTCCAAGACTACCACCTGGACGAACTCCTGAATTATTTGAACTTCTTCTTCTTCCACCAGGAGCAGCATCTGGATTACTTACGCGTTTATAATCATTAATTTGCATTTCCAAATCTTTAGTTTTTTCATCAGCAGCTTTTCTCTGATCAGTAAGCTCTTCAACTTTACGTTTATAATCATCTTGATATTGTTGTTGTTCATCATTATAGGCTTTTCTTTGCATATTAGCAAAATTCTGTGCCTCAATAAACTGATCATATTGTGACCTATTCATAGCTCTCTCTATAATAGAATTTTGTTCCTCTTCATTCTGGGCATTCGCATATGCTTCATTTAATTTATTATTATAATCATCCCAAGATGAAGAATTAGCCGCCATATTATAATCTTTATCACCAAATGAATTCATAACTTTAGAAAGCTCATAATTAGCCATATCCATATTTCTTCTATCAGCAACTGCTGGACCTCTACTTTCAAGATCTGCCAATGCTTGTCTAACTGCATCCTCATCTTGTTGAGCATTTTTTAAATCTCTCTCAAGTCCTTTTTGTTTTTCATCAAGTTTTCCAAATCCACCATATTCATTTGGAATACCAGCAAACTTAGCAATTTTATCTCCAACTCTATCTTTTACTCCATAACCAACCTGTTGTCTAGTATCTCTAGCCATACGAGCATTAACAGCTGAAGTTACTCCTTTTTTCATCCCTTCAATAGCGTTTTTAGACTTAACACCAGTTAGGCCTCCTCTAAATAAACCACTACCAGCTCCACCTACAACACTTCCAAATGTTGAGGCTGTAGACCGTAACAATCCATGACCCAAATCTCTTTGATGTTGAAATGTATTTTTAGCGGCTAACGCATTAGCTGCAAATCCTCCAAGTCCAGCCACCGCACCTCCAACGGCACCTCCAAGGACACCAGCAGCTAATGGACTTTGTGTAATAGTCTTAAGCGGATTAAGACTAAAATTCCCAGACATTTTTATACCTATAATACTTTCAATTAAATTTGGTATTTGACCAGCAAATATAAGTAATCCTATAATTACCATTACTTGAACTAATATTGCCATCCAGCCGCTTGGAGTATCACCATTCGCATATGTCGCTGTTGTACCAGTAGCGAGCAAAGTATTAGTAATTGCATCGACCATAAAAAATACAAAATAAATTACTGCAAGCCTAATAAATAGAGATGCAAAAGTACTAAGGCATTCCTTTCCCCATTTTCCAAGCATACTATTTGCTTTAGACAAAAGTGGATTCATATATGAAATTATTGGAATAGGAGCAATTATTTCTAAAAAAGCTAATTTAATTGCTCTAACAGCAATTTCTAATGCTGTGCTTATCAATAGCAAAACTATAACTACACCTACTATAGTAGAAATTATAAATCTATAATTAATATAATAAACTCCCTGTCCATCTTTAACATTTATTATATCACCGTATTTGCTAAAATCTCTTTGATCCTCATCAGGATTATCCGTAGTTCTAAAGAAATAACCAATATTAGAATCTTTCATCAATTCCGAATCAACTTTATCAAGACATGAAGTATTTTCTGCCCCATCATAAGTACCTTGTGCTTGAACCATTGCCTTAGTTCCAAGTACCGGGCCAGAATTACATATCCCATAAAATGTGCTTTCATCAATTGAGGCAAAAGTTCCAAAAACTAAAAATTGCATATCGGTAGCCATCATTTTATTTGCCCCGTTCGTACTCTCAACATTATTACCAACGGAATTGCCAAGAATGATTTTTCCTAAAATATTACTAGATAAAATAGTTGATTGAACTTTATATGCAAAAGCAAAAATAAATGGAACCGTTACAACTAATACTAAGGAAATCAAACAGTTTGTAACTAATTTTCCCATTCCCTTTCCTTTGTCTGAAAAAGCATTAGGATCAACTATATATTGAAGTATTGCAAATGCAATTTGAAAAAGCATTATTACTCCAAGTAACACATATATTCTACTAGCAAACTTAAAAATTAAATTGTTTGGATCCATATGGAATCCATCACTCTGTAGCATATTGCTTATTCCAAATAAATCAAGGTTGGCCAAATACATAATTAGCTCGTATAAAACAGAAATCAGACCATAAACAATATTATCTATTTGAAAAAATAATATTCTAATTATATTAAGGAACCATCCCATTTTAAATCACTCCTTTATTCGCCAACCCCACAAAGTGGATCATCTTTATTAACACCAGCTATATTAGCTACACCGTTAATAGTTTGTATTGCAAAAGTAACAATTACTGGTGCAAGCAATAATACAATTAAACATATTATTCTTGTTTTTAAGCCTTTAAGAAAATTTCTAAAGCCTTCTTCAGTACCAACAATTGCTTTTACTCCATCCAGTACTGAAAGTAACACAACCAAAATAATACCAATTATACTTACCCATGTAAATATAGTATTAAGTAAACTTTGCATGCTGGAATCTATTAAACTACAATCACCCTGCTCATTTCCGTAATTAGCACCAGACTTATTATTCCAATAATCTTTAATAGAACCCACGTCAGTCAAATTATTTTCAGGTGTTTCATCAGCACTTGTATCACCAGGAGTGGTAGTATTAGTAGTTCCCTCCTGAAAAATTTTATCATCATCAATTGTAATAATTGCACCTTCGTCATTGCTCTCATTTTTTTCACTAAGTGACATTGTAGTTATATTTTTTGCACCAGCATCTTCAGCTGCCTTTTGTGTAAGATATACAGAATCCATGTTAAAGCCTGTAGAACCCGCTAAATATAAATAATTAGGACATTTCCACTGTTTATCTTTATAAAATTTATTTTTAATTTTATTTGCTCCAAGCAATCTCATATTAGTTGGAGCTGCTCCATTTGCAAAAACATTTGAAGTATCACTATAAATTAAAAAATTACTTACAAACTTGCCATTCTCATTCATATAAACTTTAGTTTCCAAACGGTAGGTTGATGGGTTTTCAGTTACAGCTGTTTGAAATTGATTATATGTACATATTGCAAAGCCATTTTTTGTCTTTATATCGGCAGCAAAAACAGAAGAAGAAAACACAAAACATAAACCAAGTACCGTCAAAATTCCAAGCGTTACCTTATAAATGTTATTCATTGGTAAAATCACCCCAATTAATCTAAAAAAGACAAAAAACCATACTATATACATTATAACATAAAAAACTATTTAATAATATATAAAATTAATTATTCGCCAACCCCGCAAAGCGGATCGTTACTATTAACACCAGCTATATTGGCAACCCCATTAATAGTTTGTACTGCAAACGTAACAATTGTCGGGGCAAGTAATAATACGATTAAACATATTATCCTTGTTTTTAAACCTTTAACAAAGTCCCTTAATCCATCATCTGTACCGACAATAGCTTTTACTCCATCTAATACTGAAAGTACTACAACCAAAATAATTCCGATTATACTTATCCACGTAAATATAGTATTAAGTAAATCTTGCATGCTTGAATCTATTAAACTACAATCTCCTTGTTCATTTCCATAATTAGCCCCTGACTTATTATTCCAATAATCTTTTATTGACTGCGTATCGGCTAAGGTACTAGTCGCACTATTGTCTTTTTTAGTTTCATCTTTCTCCTCTTCTTTAGTAGTTGAACCACCTGTAACACTAGAACCTGTCTGACTACCCTTATCATTAAAAACCGCATTCTTCTTATTACTTATATTATTTGAACTTTTATCTAATATCAAATTATAACAGGCAATTCCAGGAGTACAGTTAGTTCCAAAAACTAAATTACCACCTTTACTAAAATTCTTCATATCTAAAAAAGTAAAAGTTACATTATTTTCCGCACAAGAAAACTTTTTATTTTTATAGAAAAAAGACATCATTAAATCATTATCTCTATTATAAGAATCATAATTAGGCAATGGAACATTCGTTGAACTATTATCACTTGCAACCAAATCAACATCCGCTCCAGTCTTCACTTTGCCATCTTTACTATAATAAACCCAAGTTCTCGCAACTAAAGTTTTACCTTGAAAGCCAGAAACAGTATAACGACAAAACGCATATCCATTTTTAGTTTCAGTTCGTTTAGTAGGCAAAGCAGCATCTACACTCCTTATTCCAAAAAATAAAAACATACTAAAACACAGTAACAAACATATAATTTTCTTCATATAAGGTCTCACCTATCCTTATTTAATTATATCATGCATTTCAAAAATAATATATAACAAACAAAAAAATATAAGAAATAAACTTATATTTTTACACATTATCAGATGAATCATTCGAATTTTCATCAGTTTGAGCATTATTACTTGGTTCATCATCAACACCGTTAATGAATTTCTTTGTACAACCCCAAACATCAGTAATCGTTTGACCATCACTAGATTGTTCTTCGACACTTGATACTAAATTTACTGCAAATTGAACAATTATAACAATCAAGAATACTACCAAAGCTGATATTAATCTTGAAATAAAAGATTTTTGATATTTCTTAATATCTTCCTCTTTCTTTGCTACAACTGACTTTGCAAAATCAAGCATACCCCAAATGATAAGTAAAATTGGCACTACAATTTTTATCATTTGAATAATTGTTGATACTAGGTTAAAAAGTTCATTTGGAATTAAAATTCCGTTACATAAAGTAGAATTACCGTCTAAAACATTAAATAAGTTCATAATGTTCACCTACTTTTAACCTTGACCATCTTGACCATTAATCAATGCTTTAGCACATGTCCATGCAGAACCAGATTGATCACTATTAGCTTGAAGGTTACCAACAATATTAATTGCAAGTTGAACAATTGTTACAATTAAAAATACGATTAAAGCTGCAATAAGTCTTTTCATAAATTTACTTTGACCAGCTTTAATATCATCTTCTTTTTGAGCAATAACTGCTTTTGCAAAATCAAGCATACCCCAAATGATAAGTAAAAGTGGTACTACAATTTGAAATGCCACAAAAACTAAATGTACAAGTTTACCAATAGCAGTTGGAATACCTTGTCCACCAAGTGCAGTTTGACAAAAATCCAAAGTACTAATTAAATCCATAATTTACCTCCTCTTTATAACATAACTATACATTAAATGTTATAAAATGTCAATTATCTTGAAATCATCTTTACATAAACTTATTTAAACATTCCAAATAAACCTTTTTTATCGCCTTTACTTCCACTATCACCATTTTGTTTATAAAAGCCAAGCTTTTCTAAAAACTTATTAAGTTCAACACTATCGTCTAATTGATCATTAAGTGGTGGAATAGTTCCAAAAATATCGAGTTTAGTCTCATAACTAAAATCAGAAACATCCTGTTCACTAAGTAAACATTTATTCAAAACAACCTTTTTATTCTTATAATTTTCAAGAGCTCTCGGGCTTCTTGCAAGCAATTTATTTATTTGAATCTTTGAAGGCTCAAGTAAATAAATTGTTTCATTTGCTAAAGTATCAGCCGCCGGGCTATTATTTGCATCTATCAAAATAATATCTGCATTACCATATTTTTGAATAGCATTTCCTAGTTCACTATTAGAAACACTATACATTTTATCTTCATCAAAGTACATAAAATCATGTTTGTCAACCTCGATAGCCACAACATTATAATTATGTGCAAGTTGTCTTTTAGCAATATAAACAAGAGTTGTTGCTCCAGCGTTCTGTGTAACATCCTTAAAACTAATAACCACATTACTCTTTACATTCTGTAATGTAGGTGAAGTTTGATAAGTCCCCATCTCATCAGTATGCACAGTATCAAGTTGATGATACTGAGCTACATCACGATAACTATTTGGATGACTATATAAATACTTTACACCTTCGACATTCATCGTAAAATTATAAATCCTCATTGAAATCAAATCAGATAAATACTCAGGAGCTGAAGTTTCTGGAGAACCATCCAAAAGTAATATTACTCTATCCATGTCTAAAGAAAGAGATAATTTCTGTAAAGTTTTAATATCCTTATAATTTTTCAAAGCAGTTATATCTAAAATCATCTTTTGAAAATAGAAATTTTTAAAAGTTTCGATTATCTCATCTACGCTAAACTCACCTTCTAGTTTCTTTATAACCTCTATATCTAAACTAGCTAGAGCATCACGATACTTATTTGCAACAATTACATTCATAATCTACCCTCCTTAAACATCTATTACGTTCTTGGAACAACATGACCCAAATCAGAAGAAGAATCAACATCATTAAAAGTCATTGTTTCTCCTCTTACAGGAATTCTAATTAAATCTTGAATAATAGGAAAATCAAAATACATATAAGTAATCACTCTATAATATTTACCACATTTATAATTATCACCAGAATCACAAGTACTAAGTTCATAAACACAGTAATCATAAGGATTACTTGAAGAATTATCACTAACTATTTTTCCACCAGCTACATTTGGACAATTGTGAGAAACTGTAGTATCTTTTAAACGATAACCAATTCCTTCACCACCTATCCAATCATTTATATCTTTAGCTGTATTTTCATCGTAATTTTCATCTTTTTCAATTTCCTCGACGATTCTATTTTTTACCTTAAATGCTTTAGAATAACTAAGAGAACCTATAAATAACATAATTAACACAACGACAAATATTATAATCAAATTAAATACCATCGCATTACTAATCGCTTCTTTCATTAGCTAATCTTACCTCCTTAAAGGCGTACCTTTACGGTAATAATAACCTGAATAAGTATCAGTATCACCATCACTAAAATTATAAGTTCTCTCTCCCTTAGTATAAACTGGAAGTTTAAATTCACCAACTATTGGCAAATTAACAAATATATAACTAATAACACTATAATTATAATATATTGGCTGACTATCTCCATTATTTCGAGATGTTTCTTTTTCACCTCGGTCATCTCCAATAAAATAAACACAATACAAATGAGAAGAATTTTTATCAGCCATTAAAGTACCTTTATCAGTAGCTGTTGGAATTTCTGGACATTCAGAACTTTGAACATTAATTTCCAAACTAGTATAGCCAATACTCGTTAAATAATCTTCAATATCCGTCTTAGCTAAAGAATTATAACCTTCAAATTTTTCAATTATACCTAAAATTCTCTCATTAACTTTAAAGGCCTTATAATAACTGATAGTTGCCGAAATTAAGCCAAATACAATTATAATAAATAGTATTACCATATTATACAGAAAAACACTTCCAATACTCTCTCGCATCTTAAGACACCGCCCATCTTTTTACTAATCTTTTTACTAAGAAAATCTTGCCCTAAAGCAAGAGTTCCCTTTTTAACATATTACTTGTTATTTGCACTTCGTGTACAAGTTGAATAACCGCTTGGATCGTATTGTTTATTACCACCACTTGTGCATTTACCACTCTTCCAAACACCTCCGGCATCTGTACAACAAGCTCTATTAGCAGTATTACTCATCAAACTGTTAATAAGTGGAGTAACAACAGCAACGATAACACCGATTAAGATAATTGCAACAACTGTTAAGTTTGCTTCACCTGCAGCTTCTTTCATCTAATATCACCACCTTACCTTCTACTCTATTTTAGATTATAACACATTTATATCATATTTTCTATAAAATAATATCAATTTAACTTTTACTTTACTAATAATTCATCATCATCATCATAGATAGTAATAAAAATCCTAAAATACCACCACCGGTACAAAATAACATAATCATTGTTTTATTTTCCATTTTATCAAGACGTTCTTTATATTTCTGCTCACGAGCCTTATTTTGAAGAGATGAAATAGTTCTTGAGAAAACAAGTAACTGTTCTTGCTTATTCTCTTGACTACCCAAACCTAAACGATAAAGAAGTCTCATCATTCGCATTGAATCACGAACTGGGTATTCATTTGCAAAATCCATATAAGGCTGAACACTAGAATCACCAGCATCAATCTTTTGAACTAAAGTTCGAAGACCTGGTTTGAAGATTTCTGGGGCTGTATCAATTGATCTAGCTAAAGCAACTGGAACTGTATAATGTTGAATTAAAATTTCAAGTCCCTTTAAATAGTATGGAAGCATTAAATTAATTTTATGTAAATTTTGCTTATAATAATTTTTTAGATTAATATAAGGAAGTTTAAAAACTAAAAATCCAATCAATAAAGAAAGTAAAATATAAGCAAATGTCAAGTTATTAAGGAAAATAAAGAACATAATTATAATTGTCAAAATTCCATTTCTAACTCTTTGACCAAAAAGCTTTTCAACATCGACATCACCATATCTTATACTAAGCAAGAACTTATAATCATCTTCCATCAAAAACATAAAATATGGCTCAGTTTCTTTAACAAATTTATGCGAACTAAAATGATTGTTAAAAGACAAAATAACAACAATTATAATTCCAATAATTATAAATAATAAACCTGTACTCATTATTCCGCCCCCACATCTTCATTATAATATTTTTCACCAGATAAGATGAAATATGTATTAAGCCATATAATACCGTGAAGTAACAATACTACCCACCAGTCTTCTAGCATCTGGTTATAAGTCTCAATTCCAAGCATAAACTGAACAAGCATAACCATTAAATAAAGCATAATTCCAAATTGTAAAAACTTTTTATGGAATGTTGCTCTATCGATTCTATCTCGGTATACACTTTCAACAAGCATATCGATATCTTGACTCATATTTTCAAGTGATTCACCAGAATCTTTTGAACCTTCATTAGTTATCTGTAAGAAAAGTTGATGCATATTTCTAACAATATAGAAATCATATTTAGAATTCATATAAGTAATAGACTGCTCAACGGTACCATTTTCATAAGCTAAATCAATCATCATTTTAACATCAGATTTAACGGGATCTTCAAGTACATTCGAACTATAAACACCTTCCAATGCTTTAACAAATGATTGTGTCGTTGCAAATTCCATAATAGTGTTTGTTGTATAAACCTGAATTTGCTCAAATATAAACTCACTGTAAAGCCTCTTACATCTTAAATAAGTTAAATAAGGAATAACAGCTACAGCTGCAATTGCATAAATAATTGAAACTATAATATTATAGAAATACAAATATGTTACAACAGCAGCTCCAACTGCAAAGACAATTACCTGAATTGCATATTGTCTTGGCGTATATTCTTGACCAAGCTCCTTTACCTTTTCGCGAACCACTTTAAATGAATAAGGAGCATATCGATCATATAACGCACCTACTTTTTTGTTTATAAACTTATAAACATTATTTGAATTGCTATTGTTACGATACAAAATTATAAACACAGCAATTGCTAAAACGACTAAAAATATTGCTATTGTCATATAATCAACCTCCTTTATTCAAATAAATTTTCAGTTCCTGTATTAGTCTGTTTAGGCCCTTGTTGTTGGCTAGTTACAGCCGAATCAAAAGCATTCGAAAATATACTACCTGAACTATCAGGTTTTACATAGCCTTGATTTGTATTTACATTACTTTGAACTGTTCCATTCAAAGTTGTGTTATTAAAAGTATTTTGATTAACAACCTGATTAGAATTATTTAATGGGCTAACCGTTTGTGTATTTTGTATAGTTTGAGTATTAACACTATTTTGAACTGGTTTTACTTGTGCAGCTACATTTGAATTAGAAACTTGCGAATTAAGTAAATTAATAGTGTTTTCCTTAACTTCTGGAATTTCACCTTGTTTAGTATTTGAACCATCTTTAACAAAATTATTGTTATCAGTACCTTCTTCCTCCGGTTCTCCAGCCAAATTCTGAAGTTCTTTTGGTAAAAATACACCTTGAATTTCCAAATAATCAATTAAATATGGACTTGGATTATTTCTAATAACCTTGCCATCTGCTCCTTTTCGATAAATAACATTATGCTTAGCCTCATTAGTATCCTCAGTTACATAAAATTCAGTTACCTCAGCAATCTCTCTTTTAAATTGATGGGTTGCCTTATCAGTATAACCTCTTACATATATACCAATTTGAATATATCTACAAATGGATTTTATAAACTGATCCATATCCTGGCTAGTCTCAAGTAAACTATACATACGACTTGGAATAGAAGAAGCCTTATCCGCATGGATAGTAGACAAAATATAGTGACCTGATGAAATTGAGTTACGAACAGCCATAACTGCTTCAGCACTACGAACCTCGGAAAGTAAAATCCATTTTGGATTCTGTCTCATACATGCTTCCAATATATCAGTATATGTTGCAATATTATTAGTTTTCATCGATACAATATCGCGTGTTGGAAAAATCTTATCAAGGTGAAGCTCCAAAGTATCTTCGATTGTAATAATTTTTTCATTTTCAGCAATCTTAGAAGCTAAATACTTAATAAGCTCTGTTTTACCTGAACCAGTTTCACCACAAGCAATAATATTACAGTGACCTAACACACATTGTTCAAGAAAATCAATAATATCAAGTTCAACATATTTTTCAGCAACAATTTTATCTTTTTGTAATCGTATTTTTGCCGGTGTTTTACGAACAACACAAGCAATGCCATTCTGAGCAATTGAATCATGAACAAATGCTAAACGAAGTTCAGCACTTTCAGCATCCAAGAATGGATGAGCCATATTAAAGGTTTTACCCATAACATTTGAACACTGAAAGGCTAATTTCTCCATAAAAGTATTATTAACTTCCTTATTCTCAATTCTAAATATACCTTTAGATAAAGTCTTTAACCATACCTGACCACCATTATCATAAGAAATATCAGTAATATCATCATCTTCCAAATATGGCTTCAGAGGACCGAAGTCAATTTGGTCGAACATATTATTCATAAAATATTACTCCTCATCATTTGCCATTGGTACACTAGTAGTGGCAGTATGAACTTCACCAGTCGCAATTTCTGTAACTGAAGCAGTTAAATTACCATCATTCTTAAATGTAACTGTAACTTTTTTTCTATTTACAATAATAGGATCTTCATCATCCACAGTATAAGAACAAGTATAATCAGTTCCACATCCCTCAGGGAATTTAATAGTCATCTTCATATTATTATTTTTGTTAGATGAGAATGTAGGTACTAAATCACTTGCATCGTTTGAACCATCATCGATAGGTATATCAACAGAGTGTGCATTAATATAGTCAACAAGTTGTTGTGTAGAAATTTCAGTAGCTCCTTGATTTGGTGCTTGACCACCATGAGGTACTGGATAAAGTTCAACACCTAAATCATCCATATAAGATGCTTTCTTAAGTAAACTATACATATTTCCAGGTAAACCAAATATCAACATTGAAGGACTTCTCTCTTCAGATGTATTTTCAAATACAGCCTTACCAGATGAATCCTTAACAGCTAAAACCTCAATATTTTCAATAAGTTTACCAACCATAATTGGCTCTTCCTCACCATTACCGACTTTCATAAAGATGTCAATTTTATTTCCAGGGAAAATTGAATTACCATAAGTAGTTTCCATATCAACAGGGAAATTATAAACTACTTCTCCAGCTTTTACTTTGGTAAATGCTGCATCAGGAAGTTCACTTTCGCTAATTACTGTATCAGTATAAAACATACTTCCCTCAGGAATAACTGTATTGATATTAGAATATTTTCCAACAATCTGACTTCGATCTTGAATTACATTGTCAGAAACTGAAATATTTGGCATATCAATTTCCTGAACCATATCATCGGTAATTTCAGTTCTAGGTTGAATTGTTTCAGTTGCAACCGGTATAGTTACCGGTTCAACCGCTTGATTAATTTGCGTACTATAACCAACATAAAGTAATACTAAAATAATAATTACTCCAATAATGGTTACCGTATTTTTGTTTTTAAAAAATCTTTTAAATGACGCCGTTACGCTTTCCATATTTTCTCCTTCTTTCTATTCTCTATTTTTAATAAGGGGTCTCCAAAATTGCATCAATTCTATTAGATAAATTAAAGTTAAATGTATCACCACTCATACCATTAGAACCAAGTACACCACTTGAAACTCTAATACTTACCTTTGGTGGTTTTTCATTTATATCGTAAAAACTAATCTTATATTCTCTAGACCTGCTAGCACTTTCTGCATATCTTCTAATAAAGTTCTCAGCAAACTTTTCACGATTAATTCTTACCTCACCTGTTGCTCTATATGATGCATAATCAAACGAATCCCACATAGCCGCTTCGGTAACTTCCTTTAAAAGCTGTGAATTATGCTCATCAACATTTGTCAAATTTTGAAACAAGAATATAAAGATAATTCCAGCCACACCGAGCATTACAACAAACATGCCCCAAAATGACTCTTTCATCTTCTAATCACTACCTTTCTTGCTTTTATCACAGCTATAGAAATTACTTTTATTACTATTAGCACATAAACCAGTAACATCATATTCCAAATTATCTAAAAATTCACTTACACAAGCTTTACCGTTATCTTTACATTTTAAATCCCAGTCATCATAAGAAGTAGAATCGTTATATTCTCTAATATCACCTATCTTTTTAGTATCAAGTACTATCTCATATAAAGGCTCACCTGAGTAAACAACACTACGTTTATTAATTATGTAATTAGAAGACACATTGTTATCATAACTACAATCTAATCTACCAGCTGAAATGCTATAAGAACACCAATTAGCACCAGTAACTCTTGCCTTAGAATCACTACCATCCTGACCTGGGAATGGGAATGTTAAATCAATTGGTCTATAAATAACATTTATACCGCCAGTACCTGGACAAGTACCATCAGGCATCGGTGCACATTCACCACTTGGACAACATCCATAAGGACATTCACTAGTTGGACACTCTATTGTTGTCGTACCAGGACAAATTCTATCATATTCCTCTTTAGAAATTTCTTTGCCATCGAAATCATAATACTTTCCATCTTTTACATAACAAGTACCACCGTCAGGACAAATTCTATAAAACTCTTCTTTAGTAATTTGGTTACCACTAAAATCATAGTATTTTCCATTTTCGATGCGACACGTATATGGTGTATTTTTAGGTTTACATTGACCAGTTGATGAATTATATACTTGACCTACTGGACAACATGAATTAGTACTTGGATTCCAAGAACGTCCTAACCTATTAGCATCTGCTTCCGTTTCACATCCATCAGCTGTTCCATCACATTCTCCAGTCTCCGGATTATAATTTGTTCCTACTGGACAACATTTATTAGTTGTTGGGTTCCAATCTCGGCCTAATCTATTAGCATCCTCTTCTGTCTTACAAGAAGTAAGATTATTTTCACAAACCCCTGTCGTTGGATTATAAGTAGTTCCTACTGGACAACATGCTTTTGTTCTTGGATTCCAATCACGACCTAATCTATTGGCATCTGCTTCTGTCTTACAATCATCAGTAGTCGTTGGTGGAGTCCCTCCACTTGAACATTTTCCAGTTGATGAATTATAAGTAGTTCCCACTGGACAACAACTGTTTGTCTTTGGATTCCAATCACGACCTAATCTATTGGCATCTGCTTCTGTTTTACATTCACTATCAGTATCATCATCACATTTTCCAGTTTTAGAATTATAACTTGTACCTACTGGACAACATGACTTTGTCTTTGGATTCCAATCACGACCAAGTCTACTTGCATCCGCAGCCGTTTCACACTTTATTGTCTCCTCATCACATTTTCCGGTTGATGAATTATAAGTAGTTCCCACTGGACAACAACTATTTGTCTTTGGATTCCAATCACGACCTAATCTATTGGCATCAGCCTCTGTCTTACAATCACCATCTTCATCAGGTGGAATAACAGATGGATTACAAATTCTATTATATTCAGATTTAGAAATTTCTAATCCATTATAATAATATTTACCATTTCTTACCTCACAAGGACTCGGACTATTTATAAGTACCATACAAGAATAACCTGAATCAGTCGCACCATCTATTTTATTTCTATTAATACAACTGTTAGAACCTGTACCAATTTTGTTTTCAGTTCTCTGGCTTACACAGTTTTCAAATGCCTCACCAGAACTACCAAACATTTTTGCACACGCGCTGTTATTTAAAATATCCCAGTCACGTGACTCCATTCTTCCTTTTCTATATTTCTTATAAACATTATCCACTTTATTCCCAGAAGACTGTAAATAATCGTTATTTTGTGTATAAGCTTTAGAAATTCTAGAACCACTAGGTAATGTATAAGAAAATTGAATATCGCCTGCTGGTGCATTATCTTCAGCATTAGCCGTAAATGTAACAGGTAAATTAGGTAACCCTATATTCTCATACTCTTGAAGTTCACTAGCATCATTAGAAGGTTTATGTTTCATTGATAAACCATCTTGTTTTCTAACATATTGATAATAATTCTGAGGTAATGTATAAGAATATGTAACAGACATAGTAAGCATGTCACCATTAATATTAGCCGAATAACTATCAGGCTCATCATATCTTCTCATTTCTTCAGCCGAATTCATATTATATGGACTGCCACTATTCGTCTCATTATATCTAAACATTACTGTTCCTGTATCACGCTTAAACTCACTCTCAGCATTTCTAGCATAAGCGTTCAAATTCCCGCCTTTACATTGCCTTATCTTAGTAACACGAACAGGTTTAAAGTTTTGGATACCAGTAGTTCTAAGATTTTCAAGTTCTCGTGCCGTTGGATTTAGCAAGAAAAATCTACCAGGAGTAACTTTAATAGTATTATTTACATTCGGGAAAAACACTTTGTACTCTTCTCTACAAAAAGTACCACCGCCTCTATCAAAGTATGTCTTAACATTACCATCCATTGATGAACTATTCATAATAGCTTCCCAGTCTGTCGTATCTTGAATAATATAGGCTTTGTTTTCACTGTCGTTCGAATTACAGTTAACACACGCCGCATCAACCGAATAATCATAAGGCTTAACAAACAATTTAGGATTAAAACCGATAATATTATAACCTTCACCACGATTTCTATCGGCAAATGCTAACCCAAGCTCAGACCGACCATTTGTTGTATACCAGCCACCTCTTCTACCAGCTGCGTTATGTATTCCCATATCATCTTGTGTCGTAAACAAATCGCCTTGCCAAGAACTACCAAATAGACCTAAATCCGGATGCTCTGCTGCCCATGACTTACGTGGATACAAAATAGAACACCAAGTATTTACATCCCATGAAGAATAACCAAAACAAGTAAGTTTTTGAACTAAAATTCTATATCCATAAGAATTAAAATTACCAGGATCAGAACCTTGTTCTTTCAAGTTATTTATATTTTGATTAAATTCACTTAATAATTGATTTGCATAAGTCTTTTCACTTACCGTTTGAACATTATCAAGACCACCACGAGCCTGAATATCTCTTGCCAAGTTCAAAAGGCTACCATTTTTACTTCCATACCTACAACCATTTGCTTCAGCTGTACTATTTGCTTTCCTATCGATATCGGAAATTATATAACGGCCCTGTGCCCCCGTATTTACAACGACACACTTCCCAACATCGTAGTAATCACCATATTGTGGTTTATATACAAGTTGAAATAAATAAACTCCTGAATCAAAACCACTACCACCATCAGTCATATGATTAATATCAGTTCCACCACCAGTAGCACCGCCACTGCCAGTATAACCACCGGTCTGCCAAGCTTCTACTTGAACCGAACTAAAACCGATAATCGTGACAAATAAAAGCAAAAATAACTTTTGAAATGTCCTCTTCATTTTAATGCCTCCTTCTTGGTAATCTCTTTATAACTACCAAAATAATAATTAAAATTACTATACCTAACCCAACTGATAAAATTAAAACATTATCTCTAAAAAAGTTAAGTATTGTACTCCAAACACTATTGTCTTGAACACTCTTTTGATTAGCTAAAGCTATATCCTGCTTATATTTAACAAACTCATTTTCAAATTGTGAATTTGTTAGCGAAACATTAAGCCATCTCTGGCAATATTTAAAATTAGGATTTTCTTTGCATTCATCATAAGTGCTGTAATAGTTATAAAATGGCGTACTTATATATTTAGTAACTAACTTCTTTCCAGAACAATTAGGATCACTAGAATATATATCAAAAGTCAAAGTTGTTCCAGCTCCAACATTTACGTTTTGCTCGGTTGCACCGCTAAGCATTACCGTTCCCAAAGTTCCTGGATTATAATAAGTTACATAAATATCATTTGTTAAATTAGTAAGTGTTACTGTAAAATTAGCATTACTATCATAATTATAACTAAGTTTGACATTATTTGCGATTTTTGAAAGCTCTGCAAGCCTCTGATAATCACAATCCGCAGAAACTTTAGTTATAAAAGGAGTCATACAAATAAACACAAATATTATATAAAATATTTTCTTACCCTTCATTACCGTATCCTCCTTTATTATTATAACATACATTTAGCATGTTTTTTTATTTTTATGTAAAATATTTGTCTATTTCAAATTATATTTGTAAATTGAACCTCGTATATCAAAAGTCAAATAAATCTCGCTTGCATTTTTTGTCTCACTAGGTACCTCTATATAATAAGTATTAGCCTCAACAGTTGATGATGGTTTCACATTAGATGACTCTATTTTTTCGCTTTTCCAAACGTCACCAACTTTATAGTGAATAGTTCCATATGAATTCATTACGTTTCTAAAAGAATTCAAATCAGGAATATTAACAGTTTCATCAACGTTCAAAGTCCCTACAAATTTCATTAAAGTTTTATCGTAATTACCACTAGCTGTTGGTGTTACATATTCATAAGAGTTATTACACTTATCATTCGCATAACAGAACAAATAACTAACTTTAAACCTATCAGCTATTTCAAAACTATCAATATCTAAACTTGTAGACCCTAAAATACTGCCATAAAAATCTAAATCTTCACCTAAATTGGCCTCAGCAACTGTCTCACCATTACCAAACTTTTCAGGTTTTAATTTAACATAATTGTTCTTAGCTCCTACCTGACCTTTGACATAACTTAAATCATCATTAACTTTTAATTCCATTTTTTCATTAACTAAACTTTTAGGAATCTCAAATACTATAATATAAGATTCAAACTCATCTTTTAACTCTTCTTTATTATATGGAGTACCTAAATCATACAATCTCTTAGCCGCCTCTTTATTCTGCCCATAAGTAAGATTACCTATTTTCAAAGTTATAAGACCTGTATTAAGCGTCTCTGAACCATTTGTTCTAACATCAAACTTAACTACAACTAATGTATCATCATCTGACACAACTTGACTACCATTTATATCATTATTAGTTATATAACTATTTTTTACATTAAAATCTACTCCACTTGCCGTGAAAGTTGTTCCCTGACTATAATTAGCTGAATATATTCCAACGTTAAAATATATCCAAAAAGCTAAAACAACTAAACAAATAATCCCAATCGTATTAATAATAAACTTATTTTCAAAATAAACATATTTAGCATGTCTAACTCTTCTCTTAACATCGCGAATCGCTTTACCTTTGTCGACTTCAAGAGAAACCTCAATTTCTTCACTATCCTTTTCACTTATATCTAGCTGCTGCAAATCTGAAGTAAAGTTAAATTGTTTAATATCAAAACCAGTTGCTCTAAGTGCGACTAAAATAAAACTTATACCTTGTAAAAATAACGCAATAAAAGCAAAATCTTGATAAGCCTTAGTTACTCTGACATCAAGCATTACATTAGATATATTTATAAGACCTGAATAACAAAAACCATAAAGAACTACAACTAATACATAAATAACAATATTATATATATACAAAAACTTTGGCTTTTTCTTATAAATCATTACTGAAAGTAATGCAATCGTCACAATAACAATAAACATCGACAGCAAAAAACTATAAATATTTAAAACTGACTCTGGTGTAAAAGCCGCTAAGGCTTGCTCAGGACTAGTCAAATAAGTATTAAAAAAGCGATAGAGAGTAAACGTTCTAAGCAATAAAATCAATATTAAAACAGCCATTATTACATGTAATAGCTTAAAATATTTAATAAAAAGTGCATAAGGCTTCCTTAGAATCATTTCTAGCCCTCCCCTATTCTGGCTTAATTATAACACAAACTAATAATAAAAAAAAAGGCAAATTAAAAAATTTGTCTCAAAAATTAAAAAGTTTCACATTTAACCTTTATACTGACCGCCATTTACATGAAATACCTGACCCGTCGTATAAGAAGCTAAATCACGGGACTTTGACAGTTTTAAAGCAACAAAACTTGCTAACAAAAGTCAATAGTTATTTTAATAAAATTAATAAATAATTTAATAATTATATTTGAGCATG
>CALVRJ010000014.1 GCA_944358545.1 uncultured Bacilli bacterium
TGAACCTTCCTTGACGTATTCGGCCTCAAGCAGTTCGATTCCCGCGTTTAAGCGCTCGATCACGGGCTCTGCAAGCGATCTGACCGTGTCGGCAATTTTCATATTCCATCCACCTCCGACGCAAAATATGCCTGTAAAACGAAAGAGTGGGAAATCCCACTCTTTAATGTAATATTGGGAGGTGCATTTGTGGAAGAGAAAATTCGTAGTTTATTAGAAGGTCCAATAAATGAGGCCGGATATATTTTAGATGAGGTTTTTTATGGTAAGGATGGTAGTTCAAACGTACTTAGACTTATTATCGATAAAAGTGAGGGATTTATAAATATTGGTGACTGTGTTAAGGTTAACGAGGTTGTAAATCCAATTTTGGATAAGGAAGATCCGATAGAAGAGAGTTATGTACTTGACGTTTGTTCGAAAGAGAAGGGAAGTGATATATAATGGAAGCTGCAGAGTTTAAAAGAGCAGTTATGGCTTTATCTAAGGAAAAAGGAATAGATGAAGATACAATATACGATGCGATGGAATTAGCGCTTACTAGTGCATACAAGAAAAATTATCATTCATTATCTAATGTTAGGGTGGATATCAATCGAGATACTGGTGATATTAAAATTTACTCTTATAGAACAGTTGTTTTCAGTAAAGATTATGAAAAAGAAGATGGTGTTACTGAAAAAGAAATTATATTAGATGAGGATGGTAATGAAATTGAGGTTCCTAAAGAATTTGTATATGATGAGCGAATTCATATAACTTTAGATGAGGCAAGAAAAATTGTGCCGGATATTAAAATAGGGGAGACAATCGAAAAGGAAGTTACTCCTAAAGATTTTGGTAGAGTAGCTGCAGCAACAGCTAAGCAGGTTGTTATTCAAAAGATAAGAGAGGCTGAAAGAACACTTATTAACGAAGAGTTTGCCGATAAGCAAGATGAAATGATTACTGGTCTTGTTGCTATGGAAGATGTTAGAAATTATTATATCGATTTAGGAAGAACGCAAGGAATTTTACCAAAGTCAGAAATTATTCCTGGAGAAACTATTAAGATGGGTTCTAGTATAAAGGTTTATATAACTAAGGTTGAAAATAATTCTAAGGGTCCACTTATCTTACTTTCAAGAAAACATTATGGTTTTGTTAAAAGACTTTTCGAACTTGAAATTCCAGAAATTAATGAAGGGATAATTTTAATTTACAGCGTGGCTAGAGAGGCTGGCGTTAGAACGAAAATAGCTGTTTATTCAGAAAATCCAAATGTCGATCCGGTAGGTGCTTGTATTGGACAAAATGGTAGTAGAATAAATAGAATTATCGACGAGCTTAACGGTGAAAAGATAGATGTTATTCCTTATGAGGAAGATGCGGCTAAGTTTATTGAAAATGCGCTTAGTCCAGCTAAGGATTTACATATTTTTGTAACTGATGAGAAGAAGAAGGAAGCTTTAGCTATCGTAAACAAGGATAATTTATCATTAGCTATTGGAAAGAAAGGATTAAATGTCCGTTTAGCTTCAAGACTTACACATTTTAAAATCGATGTGGAGACAATTGAACAAGCTAGAGAACGTGGCATTAGTATAGTTGAATAATGAAAATGCGCAAAATTCCAATGAGGACTTGTGTGGTAACTAAAGAAAAGCTTCCAAAAAATGATTTGATTAGAATTGTTAGAACAGAAGATGGAGTAATTTACGATTTGACTGGAAAAGTCAATGGCCGGGGAGCTTATTTAAAGAAAGATAAGGAAGTGTTTGCTAAAGCTCGTAAAAGTAAAGTTTTGGAAAAATATTTAGAAGTTTCAATTCCTGATACTTTTTATGATGAACTTGAAAAGATATTAGATTAGAGAAAAGAGGTGCGTAAAGATGATGAGTGCAAGAGAATATGCAGAGGATATTCAGAGAGATATCCAGGAAGTTTTGGATAAGTGCCGCGAACTTGAAATAGAGGTTAAAGATGAAAATGAAATGCTCGACGAGGAGGCAATTATTCTTTTAGATAATGCGTTTGATGATGCTTTAGATGAAATTACGATTGAAGAGGAAGTAGAAGCAAGAAATCACGAGAGAGAAAATAAGAAACCGAAAAAGGTTCAAAAATCTAAAGATAGTAACACTAGTAAAACTTTAGCACAAAAGAAAAAAGCAATGTATAAGAGTAAGGAAAAATTACAGAGTAACGCGCCAGTTAACAATGACAAGGTTGTATTATTTAGAGAAGGTATGACTGTTGCGGAACTTGCTGAAGCAATTGGAGTTAAAGGTGCGGAGCTTGTAAAGAAATTATTTTCACTTGGTCTTATGGTTAATATAAATAGTCCGATTAGTTTTGAGAACGCCGAGGTTTTGGTACTTGATTATGACAAAGAATTAAAGAGAGAAGAAACGGCTAACGTAGCTAATTTTGAAGAGTTTGAGGTTGTCGATAAAGAGGAGGATTTGGTTAAAAGACCTCCAGTTGTAACGATTATGGGACATGTCGATCATGGAAAAACAACCCTTCTTGATACGATTAGAAAGACTTCAGTTGCGGCAGGAGAAGCTGGTGGAATTACACAAGCTATTTCAGCTTATCAAGTTTCTTATAACGATAATTTGATTACGTTTATCGATACTCCAGGACATGCAGCATTTACGGAAATGCGAGCTAGAGGAGCAAGTATTACAGATATAGTCATAATTATTGTAGCTGCTGATGATGGGGTTATGCCTCAAACAAAAGAAGCTATCGATCATGCAAAGGCGGCTAAAGTTCCAATTATTGTAGCAATTAATAAGATAGATAAGCCAGAGGCTAATCCGGAAAAGGTTATGTCTGATTTAGCTGAATATGGGTTAATGCCAGAAGAATGGGGCGGAGATACATTAGTTACAAAGATTTCAGCAGTTACGGGTGAAGGTGTTCCTGATTTACTCGAGAATATTTTACTTGTTGCAGAGCTTAATAATTATAGAGCTAATCCTAATCGTTATGCGATGGGAACGGTTGTCGAGTCACAACTTAATAGTCATCTTGGACCGATTGTAACTTTACTTGTTCAAAATGGTACTTTAAGACTTGGTGATCCAGTAGTTGTTGGAACCGCTTTTGGAAAGATAAGAAAGATTGTTAATGATAAAGGCGAAGAAATTACCGAGGCTTTGCCTTCGCAACCTGTTTCAATTACAGGGTTAAATGATGTACCTTCAGCTGGTGATAGATTTATGGCTTTCGAATCAGAAAAGGAAGCTAAGAATATCGCAACTAAGAGGAAAAATCATGAAAGACTTATGAAGAATAGGGCTAAGGCTAGTGTAACTTTAGATGATTTATTTAGTAAGATTGGTGAAGGTTTGAAAGAAATCAATGTTATTATAAAAGCTGATGTGAATGGTAGTGCAGAAGCGGTGCGCAATAGTTTGGAAAAAATTGATGTCGAGGGCGTGAGAATTAATGTAATTCGCAGTAGTGTAGGAGCAATTACGGAGAGTGATATTGTTTTAGCACAAGCATCTAATGCGATTATTATTGGATTTAATGTAAGACCACAAAATGCGATTAAAGATAAGGCTAAGGAAGCAGGCGTTGAGATTAGGCTTTACGATATTATTTATAAAGTTGTCGAAGAGATGGAAGCGGCAATGAAAGGATTGCTTGACCCAGAATACGAAGAACATATTTTAGGTACGGCACAAATCAAACAAATATTTAAGTTTTCAAAAGTTGGAAATATTGCCGGTTCAGCAGTTATCGATGGGGTTATAAAAAGAGATAGTAAGGCTAGAGTTATTCGCGATGGGGTAGTTATTTACGATGGTAAAATCGGTTCACTTCAAAGAGAAAAAGATAGTGTTCGCGAGGTTAAAAAAGGATTTGAATGTGGTATTACAATCGAAGGATTTAACGATATTAAAATTGGCGATGAGATTGAATCTTATGAAATGGTTGAGATAAAAAGATAATGTTTAAAAGTTATAAACTTAATAAATATCAAGATTCGATGATTGGAATAGCTTATGATTATGGAAAGCCAAAAGATGGAAGCGTAATAATTAGATTTTATATTGTATTAATGGAAAATGACAGATATAAGTTCATTTATTTGGACAAAGAAAAAGGTCATACTGTAGCAGCGATAATGTTATTTATAAAGGAATATAAAGCTTCACCAATAAATGAATATGTAGAGTCTAATGTATGTAAAAATAGAAAAGTAAAAAAGCTAGTTAAAGACTAGTTTTTTGATGGCCTTTTAAAAAAATATATCATGTGTTATAATGGTGGAGAGATTAAGAGGTGATTAAAGGTGAAGCAAATAAAGCTTGAGAGAATAAATAATAGTTTAGTAGAACAGATCAGTTACATAATTGCTCATGATGTAAAAAATCCCGGAATTAATTTTGTGACGATTACAGGGGCGAAGGTTACGAGTGATCTTAGTATGGCAAAAATATATTTTACGGTTTTAGATCAGAGTAAAATAAAAGAAACTTTAGAAGCTTTAAAGGATGCGAGTGGTTATATAAGACACGAGCTTAGAGAAAAAATAGATATTAGACAGATTCCAGAGCTAGAATTTGTGTATGATGAATCTATTGAATATGGAAATAAGATTGAAAAGATAATAGATAAATTACATGAGGATGAGTAAATCCTCATTTTTGTTTGATATTTTGTGTTTTTCATGATACTATTTAATTGAAAGTAGAGTGGGAAGTATGAAACTTATAGGAAAATATAAGAGATATTTTTTGGCATTTTTAATTCCATTACTTATTTTTTTATTTGTTTTTTTTATTCAAAGTGATTTTGGGAAAAAATCTATTTTAAATGGGGATATGCAATCTCAGTATTTATCTTTATTTGAGTATTTACGAGATGTTTTACATGGTGAGGCTAGTTTTCCATATAGTTTTTCTAAAGGTCTTGGGGGAGGTATGTATGGAACATATTTTTATTATTTAGCTAGTCCGCTTAATTTTTTGGTTTATTTTTTTGAAAATGTTCCTTTGTTTTTAACCTTTTTAGTTTTATTTAAGCTTTCTTTATGCGGTTTTACGATGTATATTTTTTTAAGTCATAAGTTTAAAGATAATAATACGAGTTTAATTTTTGCTTTGGCTTATGCTTTTATGACTTATAATGTAAATTATTATACTAATGTAATGTGGCTTGATGGGGTTATACTCGCACCACTCCTTTTACTTGGTATAGATAGGATAATAGAGAAAAAAGGTAATTTATTATATATTATAATTTTAGCTTTAGTGATTTACTTAAATTATTATATCGGCTATATTTTAGTTTTATTTTCAGTTATTTATTTTTTGTATTCGTTTTTTAATAAGTATAAAAAGAGATGGAGAGAAGCATATAAGCAGATTATTAATTTTGGTATTGTGACAGTTTTAACGGGACTCTCAATGACTTTTATTTTACTTCCATCAGCGATAGAAATGCTTGAGGCTAGTAGGGTTAATTCAATTTCCGATATAAAGCTTATTAATTTTAATTTTTTGGATTTGATTTCGGCGGCTTATATAGGGTTTGGCGATGTAAGGTATCCTTTAAATTACAATGGATTTTGTGCTTATGCAGGAATTGCTTTAATACCTTTAATTGTTTGCTATTTTGCAAGTCCAAAGTTTTCTAAATATGAAAAAAAACTGACAATGATAGTTTATGTTTTATTCTTTTTGCCTGTTTTTTTACCGATTTTAAATATGGGATGGCATATGTTTTCGGTTCCTAATGGATTTAATTATAGATATAGTTTTTTGGTGACGCTTTTTAGTTTGATAATTGCGTACCGAGCTTTTAATAATTTAAAATATTCTAAGGCACTGGTATATTATTTGGCACTTTTTGTAATATTTTCTATTTCTATAGGTTACTCAGTAATTAGAAATTCTGAATATTATTATGTTTTAGATGTTTATAAGATTATCGTGACGCTTTTATTTACAATAATTAATATTATTTTAATTTATAAGAATAAAAAGGTTTTAATTTTGATTTTGCTTTGTATAGATTTGATGGTTAATTTACTATGGATTTGGTCAGCTGGATTTTCAATGTCTTACAAGGGCTATAATTTAGCAAAGGAGGATATACACAAGTTTGCTTTAAAGTGCGGGGATTACCGGTGTGAGTCGGTTTCTGAATATACTAATTCAAATGATTCGTTTTTCGGAGAATATAAAGGTGAATCGATGTTTTTATCGACAATTAATAAAGATTTGACTTCTTTTTTAGCTATTTCTTCAGATATAAGTGTTTATAGAAATTATTATACTTATCATCCTGATGTGATACTCGATATGCTTTTGGGAGTTAAATTAATTAAGGCAGAGATGCCGATTGAAGGTTATGAGATTATTTCTAAAGATGATTATAATCTTTACTGGCTTAATAATCCTAATGCTTTAAGTTTGGGTTATACGGTTTCTTCAAAGGTTAAAAATTTTAAATCAGAGAAAAAAGGATTTTTCTTTTTAGAAGATGTTTTGGACTATTTAGATGATGAGAAACGTGATTATATAAAAGAACTTCCAATTTTAAAGGTTTCAGATACGGAATATAAACTTAATAAAGAGGGGAAATATCCTTATTTGTATTTATATACGGGAAATGATGAGAATTTAAGTGCGAAAATAAATGGCAAGGAGGCTAAAAATGTTTTATTTAGTGGTAAACATTATGCGGCTATTTATGATAATTATGGGAAAGAGATGAATTTTACTTTTAACAAAAAAGTTTCTGATTTTAAGGTTTATACAGTAAATTTAGATCGTATTGAAAGTTTTAGAAAGAACCGGGAAGAGATGATTTTAGATAAGAATTCTGGGAATTATATTAGGGGACATATTACTTCTTCTTATGATGCGGTTTTGATGACAAGTATTCCTTATGATGAAGGCTTTGATGTTTATATAAACGGTAAACGGGTTAATAGTTATAAGGTTTTAAATAGTTTTTTAGCTTTTGATATTCCAAAAGGATATAGCAAGATAGAGATTAAATATCATGTTTACGGTTTTAAGTTAGGTTTAATAATTAGTTTTATTAGTTTGATATTATTAATTGTTTATGAGGTTAGGAAAAGAAAATTTATAATATAGTGATAGTGGAGGATACTGATGTTGTAAAAGCAATTTCACTACTTGATGAAGCGATTGATAAGAAGGCATTGGAAAAAAAATTAAAACTTGATTTTAATAATGCGGATATTTATGCTTATTTTGAAGATAAGGATGAGCTTAATAAGCTTACGAAAAAATATAGTAATGATTTTGGAATTGAATTTGATTTAGCAAAGAAAGCTTTAAGGTGCTTAAAAAATATCGATAAGAAAAACCACAATTTTATAAAAGTAATGATCGGTAAGGTTAATGAAAAAGAATTATTTGAAAATATGAATTTAGGTTGTTATTCACCTGGTGATTTAAGTGAAGTGTTAAATGTACTTACAGAGTTTAGTTTTGCTTCCAATGATGATGTTTTCAAGATTGGTCCGAAAAGGGCGAAAAAGTTAAAATAGCTATGTTAGTGCATAGTTATTTTTGTGAAAAGTGTATACTTTAAATATTTCGGTGTAAATTTAAAATGAAACTTTAAATTTACACAAATGTGTGATATGATTTAATTATGAGAGGACCGGTGATAATAATGGAAAAATATATTAAAAGAAATATAGAAAGTGTAGTTATGAGATTATCGAAAGGTTTTCCAGTTGTAATGGTTACTGGACCAAGACAGGTTGGTAAAACAACAATGCTTAGACATATTAATAAAAATATTAATTATGTTTCTTTAGATAATTTAAATGCCCGTGATTTGGCTATTTCTGATCCAGAACTTTTTTTAGAAACTTATAAGACACCTCTTGTAATTGATGAATTTCAGTATGCACCGAATTTGCTTTCATATATTAAAATACGAGTTGATGAAGCTAGGTTTGATAGAGTTTTTAATTCTGGCGATGATGTAAATGTAATGTATTATTTGACGGGTTCACAGAGTTTTCTTTCAATGAAAAATGTATCGGAGTCTTTAGCTGGTAGGGTAGGAATTATAGAAATGTATGGTCTTTCAACTAATGAGTTAAATATGCAAAGTGATGAGATTTTTATACCGGAAATTTCTGAACTCCAAAAGAAAAAGATTAGTAATAAGCCTGATAGTAATAAGATTTTTGAGAGAATATTTAAAGGAAGTTATCCCGAACTTTATATTAATGAAAATGTAACGCTTAATGAATATTATGAAAGTTACGTAAAAACATATATTGAAAGGGATATAAGAGATTTAATAAATATTAGCGACGAAATTAAATTTATGAAATTTATGACGAGTATTGCTGCTAGAACTGGGGAAGAACTTAATATAACTACGGTAGCAAATGATGCGGAAATAAGTGTACCGACAGCTCAGTCTTGGCTTTCTATTTTAGTAAATACGGGTCTTGTGATTTTGCTTGAACCTTTTCCTAATAATGTGATAAAGAGGACTATAAAAAGGCCGAAGATTTATTTCATGGATACAGGTTTAGCTTGTTATTTAGCAAAATATCCGAGTGCGGAGATTTTAGAGGCAAGTGCGTATGCGGGACATATTTTTGAAACTTATGTGGTAAGTGAAATTGTTAAGACTTTTGCAAATAATGGAAAAGATTTTAAAAGATACTTATTTTATTATAGAGATGATAAAAAAAGAGAGATTGATTTAATTATAGATTATAACAATAAATTATATCCAATAGAAATAAAAAAAGGAAAAAAGCCAAATGGCGAATGCACCAAAAACTTTGAAGTTTTAGGTAATTTGAATATGGAAATAGGAAAGGGTATAGTTTTGTGTATGTGCGATGAGATTTTTCCAATAGATAGAGATAATTACTATGTCCCAGTAAATTATATATAGGAATACGTGTATTTTTGGTATGAAATAACTTGACAAACATATGATTAATATGTATAATTGTATCTGTAAATTTGAAAAAGGAAAGAAGAAGTGTCCACTTCTCACCCGATTGCCAAGTTAAGGTGATGGGTTTAAAAGCCGATAAATTAGTTTTTTGATTTGGTTTTTATAGTGGATACATTCTTGTATTCACTTTTTTATGGAGGTGTCTTGTATCGCAAGAGAAAGAGATTTATTTATCAATGAACAAATACGCGCTAAAGAGGTTATGGTAATTGGTCCAAATGGTGAACAACTTGGAGTAAAACCGATTAAGGATGCTTTGACGCTTGCTAATTATGCTGGTTTCGATTTAGTTTTAATGAATCCGGGTGGAAAGCCACCAGTTTGTAAAATAATGGATTATAATCGTTATAAGTACGAGAATAAGAAGAAACAAAAGGAGAATTTAAAGAAACAAAGAGAAGCCAATTTAGAGATGAAGGAGTATAAATTATCGGTAACAATCGATGTTCATGATTTTAATACCAAATTAAATAACGCAAGTAAGTATTTGAAGAAGGGTCACAAAGTTAGGGTTAGTATTAGATTTAAGGGTAGAGAAATATCTCATGCCAACTTAGGTAAGGATGTTTTAATGCGCTTCGCTGATGCGACTAAGGAGTTTGCGACTATCGAGACGATGCCAAAATTAGAAGGCCGTATCATGTTTTTGATACTTGCACCAATTAAAGAAAAATAGGAGGAAATTTATGGCGACTAAAATTAAAGCAAAAACTCATAAGGGTTTATCTAAGGTTGTAAAGGTTAGAAAAAGTGGTTCTGTTAAGTTTCAACCGGCTATGAAAAACCACAAATTAACACATAAGAGTAATGCTTCTAGAAGAAGAAGACATCAAGATTCTGAACTTGGAACTTCAGATGTTAAGAGATTAAAGAGTTTATTAAATAAATAATTGGAGGAGGATTTTAAATGAGAGTTAAGAATGGAACTATTCATCGTGCTCATCGTAAAAAAGCACTAAAACAAGCTAAAGGTTACTTTGGTAGTAAACATAGATTATATAAAACAGCTAAAGAACAAGTTATGCATTCAGATAGATATGCATATAGAGATAGAAGAACTAAGAAAAGAGATTTTAGAAAGTTATGGATTACAAGAATTAATGCAGCTTGTAGATTAAATGATATTAGTTATTCTAAATTCATCAATGGTTTAGATAAAGCTGGTATCGAAATAAATAGAAAGATGCTTGCTGAGATTGCAGTTGACGATCCAAAAGCATTTACAAATATCGTAGAGGCTGCTAAAGCTGCTTTAGAAGGCAAGGCTGCACCTAAAAAAGAAGTTAAAGAAACAAAAGAAGTAAAAGAAACTAAGACAGAAGCAAAAAAAGAAGATAAAGATTTATCTAAATTAACTGTTGCAGAACTTAGAGAAATTGCTAAAGAAAAGAATGTTCAAGGATATTCAAGTATGAAAAAAGCTGAACTAATCGACGCTTTAAAATAGGAATATCCTTTTTTTCTGGGGAGGTAAAATTATGAGAAATTTATATATCGATTTTGATGGAGTTGTTTGTAATTCAATCGAAGTTACTTACAAGATGATGGAAGAAGAAGACATTGATAGAAGTAATTTTGACGAGTGTGAGGCCTATTATAGGAGACTTGATTGGAATGAAGTTTTAAGTAGGGTTCATATTATTAATGATGCGATTGAATGTATAAGAAAAATTGTCGATTCACATAAATTCGATGTAGCAATACTTACTCATGTTAATTCAATCAATGAAATTGTGGCGAAGGTTAATTTTATTTCCGAATATTTTCCAGATTTAACATTGATTTCTGTGCCTAAAGAGATTTCGAAGACAAAAATGGTTTGTACGAAAGGCGCAATATTGATAGATGATTTTCCACAAAATTTAATCGAGTGGAAAAACGAGGGAGGATATGGTGTTAGATTTGATTTAGATATGGATGGTAAAGGTTTTCCTGTTATCGATAGGTTAGATCAAATACTGACTAATCCAGAAATACTTAATCACTAATTTTAGTGGTTTTTTTATTTTAAAATCATTAATGTATTGTTTACACGAATTAAAAATTATATTAACCCCCTAAAAGCTTGATTTTTCTGGGGGGGCGGGTGTACAATGGAATTGTACATTATATAGTAGGAGTGATAATATGCATAGAGAATATAAAAAAAGAAAAATAATAATATTTTCTCTAATCGGAATTCTTTTTTTAATGGCTGTAGGTTATTCAGCATTCCAAACAAAATTAAATATATCAAGTACCAGTAATATAACAAGTGTTTGGGACGTTGAAATAACAAATGTTCAAACCAAAGAAATAAATGGTCTCGCTGAAAATGTATATGATCCTACATTTAGTAAACTAGAAGCAAATATGGAGGCTAACTTCTATGAACCAGGAGATTATATAACCTATATAGTAACTGTATCTAATTTAGGAACCTTAGATGCAACATTAGATTCTATTAAACTTAATATGCCATCCCAAGATGTAATTAACTTTAAAGTAGAAGGAGCTACATCAAAAGAATCATTAAAAGTAGGCGAACATAAAGATATCGAAGTAACCATGGAATATACAGGAAATAATCCTGATAATATAAGTAGTGTCGAAATGGATGTTAATTTAGATTATGTTCAAGATGGAAACAGTACAAACTTCTCCGATGCCAATAGTCCAGTAGTAGATAATTTAAGAATAAACGATATCATATTAACTCCAGATGAAGAAAGTGTAAAAGCAGAAATAGAAGCTGAAAATGCGATAAAATATTATTTCTCTATTGATAATAATGAATGGTATGAAAGTACAAGTAATATCTATAATATTTATCATTTAAAACCAAATACAACATATACCATGTATGTAAAGGCAGAAGGAAGTAATGGTGATGTAGTATATTCAAGTAAACCATTTACAACCTTAGATAATACCCCACCAGAAATAAATATAACTGTAGGAGATAATGTCAAAGGAGAAAATGGATGGTATAAAGGTTTATCATTAAATACCGAAGTAACCGATAATGATAAAGTCAAAGAAGTATTATACTGTGTAGGAAAAGATTGTACGCCAAGTAAAGTTTTAACTTTAGAAAATAATAAAACAACCATAACTTTAGATAGTAAAAAAGAAGAACAAGAATTATGTATTAAAGCTACCGATATGAAAGGCAATGTAAGTAATAAATGTAGTGGTGAATACAAAGTAGATGGAACAGAACCAACAATCTCTAATATGAATATAAATACCTTAGATGATACAATGACAATTGAGCTTACTGCCACAGATAATGAAAGTGGACTTTATAAATATTACTTCAGTAAAGATGGCGGAAAGACCTATATCGAAAGTGATAATCCAAACTATACATTTACATCACTTGATGAAGGAGATTATTTAGTAACAGCCTATGTCAAAGATACAGCAGGAAATACATCCGAGATACAGGCAAAATCCACAGCCATAAGATATACATCATATTGTAAGAAGAATGGAATAGATAATTTTGGTGATTGTCTAATTGCAACGGAAGCTCAAAATCCAAATATCGATGAAGCTAAAACATTCATTGAATCAAAGGGTACTCCAGACTTTACCAAAACAAGCCCAAGCGTAGTTTATGATGAAAAACATGCAACAACAACCTCAACATGGTCAACTACATCTACATTAGCTTATATAGGAACAGGATATACATTTAATCCAAATACCGGAATATATGCAATAACAGGAGGAAGTCTTAGAAATCCAAATGAGATAGATTTAAATGACGGAAATACTTATTATACAAATAATAGAACTGACTGGGTATCTACTGGTTCGGTAATAAATAGAATATCTAATGTGAGTTCAAAAACAGATAGTAATACTGGAACTGTAACTTCTACTTTAACGGAATATAAATATTCACAAACACCAAAAAGTTATGATACAAGTACAGTTGGAATGTATGCGGATAATGACGATGATGGAAAAACATATTATTATCGTGGTTCAGTAGCTGGTAATTATGTTAAATTTGCTGGATATTACTGGAGAGTAATTAGAGTAAATGGCGATGGAACAGTTCGAATGATATATGATGGAACAACTCCTCATGATAATGGAGAATCAAGTAGTAATAGACAAGTTGGAACGCAAGCATTTAATAGTTATATTAACGATAATACATATGTTGGATATATGTATGCAGACCCAAGTAATTTTGTCGAAACAAATAGTGGAAGTGCGTCATTTACATATAATTCAGGTTTATCTGCAACATCAAAATATTATTTTGGAACAAGTTATACACTTGATAAAAATGGAAGAGGATATAAGGTTTCAGGCGATTTAATTCAAGGAACAATTGCTTCTGATAAAGTTGGATATTATACATGCTTTAGTACAAATAAAGATGCGACATGTCAAAGGCTTTTCTATACATTAAAGTATAATTCTTCTACTTCAATGAATGTAAGTGGAGTAGGATATGGAACTACAAGCAAGGAACAATCCCAAAGTAATGATGTAAATAGTACAATGAAAAATTATTTAGATAACTGGTATAAGAACAATTTGAATAGTTACACAGATAAAATTTCTAAAGATACAATATTCTGTAATAACAGGAATATTTCAAATAAAACAAGTGGGACATATAATAATGCTGGATATGGAATGAATCCGACAATATATGGATATGAAAGATATGTTAACTGGGCATCACAAGGTAAACTTGGACCAGATTTAAGTTGTCCAGCAAATGATAGTTTTAGTGTAAGCTCATCAAAAGGTAATGGTAAACTTACTTATCCAGTTGGATTAATAACATTAGATGAAGCTAATATGGCTGGAGGTATTAATGGTTCTGCAAATACACTTTACTATTTGTATAGTGGTCAGAATTATTGGACAATGTCGCCGTCCGACTTCAGCGATTGGTTCGATGCGGGTGAGGCCCGTGTCGCTTCGTCGGGTGAGCTTGGCCTCGTCTGGACTAGTAGTGGGTACGGCGTCCGCCCAGTTGTCAATCTAGATTCTGATAATCTGACATTCACTGGAAATGGAACAGTGAGCGATCCATATATCATAAGTTAATTTGATGTGAGAAGTAAAATATCTGTCAAAAATGACTCATCATTTTTGACAGCCTAGTTTGTTTTTTGAAAATATAGGGACTAATCTCAAAAGTGTACGCCGATTCTTTGTCGCCGTCCAACTTCAACAATTGGTTCAATGCGAATGAGGCCCGTGTCACTTCGTCGGGTGAGCTTGACAACGACTGGACTAGTAATGGGTACGGCGTCCGCCCAATTTCCTACTACGGTTAGTGATAAATTTACTAACGAACCGAGATGTTATGAGGCTACGGCTAATAACGAGAGGAAGTAATTGTTTAACAATAATCGTTCTAGATTGGAAACAAGGTTAGTTCCTTGGCTATGCCTAAAAAGATGATATAGACAGTTTGTGACTATTTAAGATATTTATAAGTCTAAAGCTATATCGGTGGGATAAGGAACTTTTCCCTTTTCGCCATGTAATAGTTAATAATTTATTTAATATGCAATATAGGGACTAATCTCAAAAGTGTACGCCGATTTTTTGTCGCCGTCCAACTTCAACAATTGGTTCAATGCGAAAGAGGCCAACGTCACTTCGTCTGGCGAGCTAGACCACAACAACACTTGGAATGGGTACGGCGTCCGCCCAATTTCCTACTACGGTTAGTGATAAATTTACTAACGAACCGAGATGTTATGAGGCTACGGCTAATAACGAGAGGAAGTAATTGTTTAACAATAATCGTTCTAGATTGGAAACAAGGTTAGTTCCTTGGCTATGCCTAAAAAGATGATATAGACGGTTTGTGACTATTTAAGGTATTTACAAATCTAAAGCTATATCGGTGGGATAAGGGACTTTTCCCTTTTCGCCACGCATTATAATGGAGGATAATATGAAGTTAATAGATATTTATAACGATTATAAAAGTAAATATCCAGATGTAGTAATTTTTATTAAAAGTGGTAAATTTTATTTAACTTTTGATAATGATGCACTTATAAGTGGTTTGATTTGTGGTTATAAGAGGGTTAATAATAAATTAGGTTTCCCTGAACAGTCTTTAGATAAAGTTATAAATTTGTTTAAAGAAAAAAATATAAATATAATTATCGATGATAAGCAGTATTTTAACTCTTGTAATGATTATTATTTATGGTTAAAACGAGCGAATGATGATTTAATGGTAGGTAATATGGCAAATACTTTATTACAAGTAATTAAAGAAAAAATTACAAGTGATTTTAATAATTATGAGAAAATAAGAAACTTTTTGAATGAATTATAATTTTAAGATTTTAAACAGTACTTACAGGACGATAAATTATATTAATAAATTACTTGTAAATTATCCTAAAAAGGAAGTTATTTTAAAGAATAATATTGAAAGAACGTGTTATGAAGCAGTGGAATTTATTTTTGCTTATAATATTAATAATACCGATAGGATTAGGGAAAAAAATTTAAAGGATTTAGTTATAAAATTATCGATGCTTGATTTTTATATGAGAGTTTCATTTGACAAGAGGTTAATAAGTAGTCATCAATATGAGGTTACCGGAAGATTTATAACTGAAATAAGAAAAATGGTTTATGGACTTTTAAGAAGAAGGAATGAGGTAAATGAGGAAGTTAAAAAGTAAGAGATTAATAATTTTAGGAGTTATTATAATAGTTATTATTTTACTGATTTTAGTTATATTTTTAAATATAAAGTCAGATAAAAAAGTTGTTATAAAAAAAGATGAAGCAACAAAACTTTATGATAATATTAAAACTGGAAGTTGTACGGATATTCCTAACGATAATAATGGCGTTTTGCTTAATTTAGTTTTTGCAGATTTGAAAAATAAAGATAGCCTCAGTGATGATATAAATTTGGATGATTTTTTAAATTCTTTGGAGAGTGTTAGTGGAAATAAAAAGATGGATTATACTATAAATGATTTTATTTATGAAGGATATAGTTATACTTTAGATGGTAATAAAATAAGTAGAAAAAAAGCTAGTTGTCCAAAGGTTAGTTATACTTCAAAACTTTATGGTTATACGTATAATAATGATAATTTAGAGCTTTATATAAAAATGGGTTATATTGATAATGGTAAGGTTTATGATTTGAGTAATAAAGAGATTGGAGAGTATGATAAGAAAACCATTAATAAAATTTTAGATGATGGGACTTTGCAAATTTATAGTTATCAAATAGATAACAATAAATATTATTTTAAAAAAATAATAGAGGGATAAAATGAATTATAATAAGATTGTTTCGTTTCTGAATTTAAAGTTTATTTATAGAAAAATTATGGTTAGTACTTGTCATAAAGAGAAGCTAGTTCGTTTTGAACTAGCTTTTACTAGTAATATGGTAAAAATATATGATGATTTGAAAAATAAAGAGTATACACATGGTGATTATAATGTTTTTTTAATTAAAGAACCTAAATATAGGGTTATTATGAGTGAAAATATGTATGATAAAATAGTCAATCATTTAGTTAGTTATTTTATTTTAATTCCTTGTTTAGAAAAGAAGCTTATTGATACAAATGTAGCAACAAGAAAAAGAAAAGGAACCAAATGCGGAATATTTTATTTGAAAAAGTATTTAAATAAAATAAAAATTAATCATGATAATGTTTATGTTTTAAAATGTGATATTAGTAAATATTTTTATAATATTAATCATGAGATTTTATTTTCAATGCTTAAAGAAGATATTAAAGATGAAAATGTTTTTTTACTAATAAAGGAGATTATTCAGAGTACAGATAGACAAAATGTAAATGAAAAAATAGATAGTCAAGTAAAGAAAGAGATAGATAAAATTTTAAGTTCAAATGTTACTAATAAAGATGATTTGATTTTAGAGCTTCGAAGAATACCTCATTATAATTTAGGAAAAGGTCTTCCAATTGGTAATGAAACCAGTCAGATTTTAGCTATTTATTATCTAAATAAGATGGATCATTATATAAAAGAGAAGTTAAAGGTTAAATATTATATAAGGTATATGGACGATTTTATACTTATCCATCATGATAAAAAATTTTTAAAGAAATGTCTTAAGGAGATAAATAAAATGGTATGTGATTTAGATTTGAGTTTGAATAAAAAAACACAGATTTATGATATGAAAAAAGGTTTTTGTTTTTTGGGCTACAAGTTTGTTTTTAAGGGTAAAAAACTTATAATTTTAGTTAATAGTAAAACAAAGAAGAGAATAAAGCGAAAATTACGTAAACTTTGTAAAAAAGATAAGTTAAAGTATGAGCTTTCAAAAAAAAGTTATAAAGGTTATTTTATAGTGGCAAATAGTAAAGAGTTTAGGTATAGACTTAAGATTTAGAATATGCTAAGATGGAAAATATTTAAAAAAAGTGTATACAAAAAGACCTTTAAAATGTTATAATTATAAGGACTCAGGAGATGATTAAATGTTAGTACTTGCTAAAGCAGTTATGGCAATAATGCTAGGTTTTTCATTATCCGTAGTGTTTGGTTATTTTGTTGTAAAATGGTTTCGAAAGAAAAACATCAATCAACAAGTTAGTGCGACACTAGGTAAGAGACATCAAGTAAAGAATGGGACACCAACTTCTGGAGGTATTATTTTTATTTTACCGACAGTTTTGATTATGGTGGCTTTAGTAATAACTGGAAAGATCGAATTTTCAACGAACTTATTTATCGTTATGTTTGTCTTTATCGCTTATGCGATTTTAGGTTATATGGATGATAGACTTAAGAGAAAAAATAACGATGGTATGTCGATTTTTTGGAAATTATTTTTTCAAATAGTTATAGCTTTAGTGTTCTTCTATATCTTTATGAGTAGTGGTAATGATCCGATTGTCGATATTCATACTTTAGGTATTAAGATTAATTTAGGCTGGCTTTACGGAATGTTCTTACTTTTAGTATTAGTAGCTAGTAGTAATGCGGTTAATATTACAGATGGTTTAGATGGGCTTGCTGGAGGTTTATCGGCTATCGCTTTCTTTGCTTTTGGACTGATTACTTGGGGTGCAAACTGGGCTTTAGGTAATGAGGATGTGGCTATTTTCTGTTTTGTTTTAGTTGGATCACTTGCAGGATTTTTGGTTTATAACTGTCATCCGGCTAAAATATTTATGGGAGATACGGGTTCGCTTTCACTTGGAGCCGCACTTGCGTCGGTGGCAATTATTACAAATCACGAGGTTACTTTGATTATCGTAGCTGGAGTCTTTGTAATTGAAACGTTATCAGTTATTATTCAGTGGATTGCTTTAAGTAAATTCCACACTAAAGTATTTTTAATGGCTCCGCTTCATCATCATTTTGAAAAACTTGGATGGAGCGAAGTGGATGTCGTTAGGTTATTCTGGTCAGTAGGGTTATTACTTAGTATGGCAGCTATTGGCTTTGGAGTATGGATTTAGTTTACAAATTCAGAAAAATAGGTTATATTATACATTGGAGGAGATTTTATGGCAAAAAATATAAAAGAAATTGAAATTAAAGTTGAAGGCAAAGAATGGAAAGAGGCATTAGATAAAGCGTTTAAAGAAGCTAATAAGAAAGCAAAAATCGACGGTTTTAGACCAGGTCACGCACCTAAAGAAGTATTTATTAAAAAGTATGGTGAACAAGCTTTATATATGGATGCAGCTGAAGCTGTAGTCGATGGAGCTTATGAAAAAATGCTTAAAGAAAACGAAAAAGATTTAGAGGATTTAGTTGCAAGACCAGATGTTCAAGTTAAAGATATTAATGGCGAAGGTGTTACGTTTAATTTTATTTTAACAATGAGGCCAGAAGTAAAACTTGGCGATTATAAGAAAATAAATGTAAAACGTGAGAAAGCAAAAGTTACAGCTGAAGAAATAGAAGATACTATCGAAAATATTCGTCACAGATATGCAGAAGATGTACTTAAAGATGGCGAAATTAAAGATGGAGATGTAGCTGTTATCGATTTCGACGGTTTTGTTGATGGTGTAGCTTTCGAAGGTGGCAAAGGTGAAAATTATTCACTTAAAATCGGTAGCGGAACTTTTATTCCAGGATTTGAGGAACAATTAATCGGTCTTAAATCTGGAGATGAAAAGGATGTCGAAGTTACTTTTCCAGAAGATTATCACGCAGAAGAGCTTAAAGGAAAAAAAGCAACATTTAAAGTTAAAGTTCACGAAGTTAAAGAGGTTAAGGTTCCAGAACTTGATAAGGATTTCTTTGAAGATTTAGGGATGGAAGGCGTAGATACTAAAGAAAAATTGGAAGCTAAGATTTCTGAGAGTATTTTAACTAATAAAGAGTCTGAACTTGAAAATAAATATATCGATGAATTATTAGAAGCAGCTGCTAAAGATACTGAAGTTGATATTCCAGAGGTAATGATCGATGATGAGCTTGAAAGAATGATTAGTCAATATGATAGTCATTTAAGAAGTCAAGGTATTAATTTAGAACAGTTCTATAAGTTTACAAATTCTGACGAGGAAGCTTTAAAATCACAAATGAGACCTGAGGCTGCAAGAAGAGTTAAGCATAGATTAATGCTTGAAGAGATTGCTAAACAAGAGAAAATCGAAATTTCAGATGAAGAAGCTAATAAAGAAGCTGAAAGACTTGCTGAAAATTATCAAATTAAAAAAGAAGAATTTTTACAAATGTTTGGCGGTTTAGATTTAGTTAAATATGATTTAAAGATGCGTAAAGCAATCGATGTTTTAAAAGGTTAGGATATTATTCCTAGCTTTTTTACTTGTCAAACCTTAAAAAAAATATTATGATGATAGTAGGTGTTTAAAATGGCAAAGAAGAAAAGAAAGCTAAAGAAAAGCATAAAGATTTTTTTACTATTAATAATAGTTTTAATTATTTTAGGTGGTTACTTTTTATTTAGTGGTTCAGGTTTAAATTTAAATAAATATTATAATGAACTTGCTGCTGATTTTAAAAAGAATAGTGATGAATATAAGAAATGTTTGAGTAGTAATGATTTTACAGAAGCTAATTTTAGTGAAAAACTTACGAATATTCGTGATGAAATGATTAATATGTTTGGAAATGATGCGAATTTTGCCTATGAAGATTTAGATAATGGTTATAAGTTTGGTAAGGGTGAGAATGTTTCTTCTTATGCGGCTAGTGTTTCAAAGTTACCGGCAGTATTTTATGCGTATCATTTAGCCGATGATGGGGAACTTGATTTAAATAAAGAGCTTACTTATACGCTAAATTATAAGGCTGGGGGTAGTGGGGTTATTCAAAATGATCCAGTTGGTTCTAAGTATAAGATAAGTGATTTACTATATAAAGCGATTAGATATAGTGATAATATTGCTTATTTTATGATTTTAGATGAGATTGGTGGTACTTCTGCCGTGCGTGATTATTGGAAAAATTTAGGTTATACAATTACTTATACAGATAGGTTTGGTAATCTAAGCCCTAATTTAGGAAATGGTTATATTAAGGAAGTTTATAAATATTATTTGAGTGGCAAAGATAATGCGAAAAGTTTGGTCGATGTAATGAAGATTTCAGATAATTTAGATTTTGTCAAAGTAGATGATACGGAGGTCGCACATAAATATGGTGAATATACAGAGGGCGGAGGATATTATAACGATGTTTCTTTAGTATTCACAAAGCATCCGTTTGCTTTGTCAATTACAAGTACAAAAGGTCTTAGTGAAAAGACTAAGCAATTTTTCTTAAAGGTTCATAGTTTAGCTCAAGATTTTAATAATTTATATTACGAAGAAAAGGTTAATTATTGTTTAGATAAGGATTAAAAGAAGAAAGTTTTGACGATTGTTATAAAGATTATAGGATGAAAAATAAGGACTATTGTTCTTTTTTTTGTTTTAAAACATAAAATAGTGTGTGTAAATTTGACATTTTATAAGTGGACGAGTATAATTAGACATGCGCTTTAAAAAGGAGGAGAATATTATGAATAGAAATTCAGTAGTAAATGCAGCGTTAAATATTTTAAACCTTGAAGTAAGAAGAGATGGAAATGAAATGGTTTTATACGACACAAAGAGGAATGAATATTTAGGTGTTATCGATAAACCGCTTTGGGATAAAAGGACAGATGATGGAAATTTTTCAATTAAAATGATTAATGATGAAAATTTTCATCTTAAATATTGTGTTAGTTTAGTTAATAGTCAAAGAGCTGTGAATATGGCGATTGCTAGTGATAAAAGTAAAGAGTTTGAAATGGCTATATATGACAAGAGCGATGAATTATTTGGAAGTCTTTATGTGTCTGATAAAAAATTAGATGGTCAGGTTACAATTCATGATATAAATGCTTATAATTTTAAAGCTTTAGTTGATAAAGAAATAACTGATGATAAGGTTATGGTCAGAGTTGATGGTGTTTCTTTTAATAAAGAATTTAGTTTGGAAAAAAATAGATTTTTTAACGATGATTTAACTAGAGATATATTAGAATACGTAAATTTAATTGATTTATTTGCGGAAAACGAAAATCTGTTTAAAGGATTTGATAAAATTCTCGATGAGTTTGAACTAAAACTTCCAGGAATTAAGAATTTTATTATTAATAATTATGATTTAAGTAAAATGATGTATAATGGTACTAGTAGTAAGGTTTTAGAATTAAAGTAGAAGAAAGGTGTTAGTAGATGAAAATGCAATCCTTACTGGGTGATGTTAATAATCTAATTTTAGATTGTGATTTATTTGATGGAAAAAAATTTAAACTTGAAAGAAATGAAAGCCAGTTATTAGCTATAAGTGATAATTTTAAAGTAGGTACTAGTTTATTTGATAATACTTTAAGTATCTTTTTAACCGATTTTAAAGGAAAGGTAGATTTTAAATTAAGTGATGATGCTTTTGATTTAAATTTTACGATTTTTTCTAATTATTCTAGTGACTTTATGCAAACGACAAGAGTTTTTTATGATGATAATTTGAATATGGAAAGACAATTTTTATATAGTGAAGAAATTGGGGATAACATTTTTGGAAGAGTAGAATTGGGCCTTGTCAATTCCAAAGGCAGAATGATTGTGAATACTTCTGATAAAGGTTATAATGATGATTTTACTTTTGCGGCTGATTTAATAAGAAATGTTAAAAGCGGTTTTCGCAGATCAAAAGTTATTCAATGTAAAATTGACCGAGCTTTAAGTTTTTCTAAAAAAATGGTTCCGAATATTGAGGAGTTTTTGGAAGATAATTTTCCGATATTAATTGAGGATGGAATGGATGGTTACGATTTTTATCAGTGTTGCGGGAATACTGTAGTTAATGATATTTGTAGGTTTATAGAAGATCAGAAAGCTAAAAAAATGAGAATTAGGTGATTAAATGAACAAATATATTTTAAAAGTTTTAGATATTTTTGGACTTGATAAAAGAATAATTGAGAATGGTTTTTTACAAAATAAAAAGGGAAAATTTGAAATTGAAAATCAAAAAAATAAATTTAATTTGAATGTTTTTTTAGATGATGAATTTTCTTCTGTTAATCTTGAATTTAATGATGATGAACTTTATAGGTTAACAATGCAAAACAGACTTATTTTAAGCAGAGAAAGAGAAATCGAATATACTTTTACTATCGACAAGGATAATTTAATCGAAGTTTATATTACTAGGCATTTGTCTAGTATGCGATTTGAGTCATATCATTTGAAATATAACCCTAATAAGCCAAGTAGTAAAGATACAGTTTTACTGTTTGATAGAGGGGATAATATGGGTCTTGCCGATAGTTTAAATATTGCTTATAATCCGGATAATGATAATTATATTGCTGTTCAACAAAAGAGAAGAGGCGATTATAAGCAAAAATTCGATAAAAAGGTAACGATGATTTTTGAACAGGAAGGAGAAGATATGACTAGAGGAATTTTTAAATCTCCTACAATTCAAAATACGTTACAAGAATGTTTAGTTAGCACGAAGAATTTAAATGATAATTTATGGGATTTTTGTGAAGAAGAATTTCCAATGGTTAGAGAATATAATATTACTTCAAAGGTTTTAAAAAAGTAAATCGGTTTTTACCGATTTTTTGTTTGATAAAAGGGTGCGTGTGTTATAATGTTTAAAGGTGAAAGTATGTACGCAGATGTTTTAGTTGAAGTTAAGACAAATAATTTAGAAAAAATGTTTACTTACAAGATTCCAAACGAAATGAAATTGTGTCAAGGAATGCGAGTGTTAGTTCCTTTTGGTAAAAGAAATATCGAAGGATTTGTCATGAAAATTTATGATCATGGAGATTTTGAATATGAGGTTCGAGATATTGCCGAGGTTATAGATGAGAGACCGGTTATTAATGCCGAGATGATGGAGCTTGGTAAGTATATTAGTTTAAAAACTTTATGTCCGCTTATTTTAGCTTATCAAACTATGCTTCCAAGAGCACTTAAAGCGAAGGTTAAGAGTAAGGTTAATAAAAAATATGCGACATACGTAGTTGTAAATAGTGATGAAGAACCGACAAGAGATAAACAGAAAGAGGTTTTCAATTATGTTAAAAAGTGTGGGAAGGTTTTAAAAGCTGAGGCTTTAAAAATAAATTCTTCAGTGAAAACGCTTATCGATAAAGGTTATTTGAAAGAGATAAAGGAAGAGGTTTATAGATTTTCAGAAGATGAGGCGGTGAGGCCAAATGATTTTGAACTTACTAAAGAACAAACAGAAGTTTTAAAGGAAATAGATTTAAATAGTTTTAAACCTTATTTGTTACATGGTATTACAGGTAGTGGGAAAACCATTGTTTATATAAAGCTTATTTTAGATGTTTTGAAGAGAGGTAAAGAGGCAATTGTTTTAGTTCCGGAGATTAGTTTGACTCCACAGACAGCTGATGTTTTTAGAGGTTATTTCGGTGATAAGGTGGCTATTTTACACAGTGGTTTATCTGAAGGAGAAAAATATGATGAGTGGCGAAAGATTGAAAGAGGAGAAGTTTCGATTGCGATAGGGGCACGTAGTGCAATTTTCGCTCCATTTACTAATTTAGGAATAATTATTGTCGATGAGGAGCATTCTTCTTCTTATAAGCAAGATAATAATCCAAAGTATAATGCGATAGATATTGCAATAAAAAGAGGTAAAACTTATAATATACCGGTTATTTTGGGTAGTGCAACGCCAAGCGTCGAAAGTTATACAAGAGCAAAAATGGGAATTTATAAGTTACTTTCAATGAAGAAGAGAGTTAATAATAGTGAGCCTAAGGTATATTTGGTCGATATGAAGGACGAGTTTAAAAAAGGAAATAGACTATTTTCAGATATTTTGGTTAAGAAGGTAAATGAAAGACTTAATAATGATGAACAAATTATTGTTTTATTAAATAGACGTGGTTTTTCAACGGTTGTTAGTTGCAAGGAGTGTGGATTTACACATAAATGTCCGAATTGTGATATACCACTTACTTATCATAAATCTAGAGGCGTTATGCGATGTCATTATTGTGATTATACGGTACCAAAGTTAAATGTTTGTCCGATTTGTAAAAGTAAAAATATAAATAGTACAGGTATGGGTACGGAAAGGTTAGAGGAAGAGTTTCAAAAAAAATTTCCAAAAGCCCGGACAATTAGAATGGATACGGATACAACGAGGAATAAAGGTGCGCATCGAAAGATTGTTGATGAATTTAGAGATGGTAATTACAATGTTTTGGTAGGTACACAGATGATTGCAAAAGGTCTTGATTTTCCAAAAGTAACTTTGGTTTTAGTTTTTAGTGCTGATGCTTCTTTAAATATTCCGGATTTTCGAAGTGCGGAAAGGACTTTTGAACTTTTAAATCAGGTTGTTGGACGAGCTGGAAGGGCAGATAAATTAGGTGAGGCTATTTTACAAGGGTTCAATATGAATCATTATAGTATTATAGCGGCAAGCAATAATGATTATGAGTCATTTTATAAAGAAGAGATGAGGATTAGAAAGATGCTAAAGTATCCACCTTACTATAATTTAGCGAAGGTGCAAATTAGTTCGAAGTTTTATGATAATTTAAGGGAAGAAGCTTCAAAGATAGCTGTTTATTTAAAGAATAATTTGAAAGATTGCGTCGTACTAGGTCCAGGAGCAGCGATGATTCCAAAGGTTAATAATATATATTATATGAATATTATTATTAAATTTAAGAAGACTAAGGAGGTTACGGAGCCACTTAAGTTTATTTTAAAGAAATATGTAAATGGTAAAGTAGCTGTATCGGTTGATTTAAATCCGATAAAACTATAGTTATTTATAATGTTTTGTGATAAAATTAAGAATAGGGTGATGGTAAGTGAATTTCGAAGATATAAAGTTAGAAAAAGATCCAACAATTATTTTTATGGGAACTCCAGAGTTTAGTGCGACGGTTTTACAAGGCCTTATGGAGCATTATAAAATAAGAGCTATTGTAACGCAACCAGATAGAAAGGTTGGAAGAGATGAAAAAGTAATATTTTCACCGGTTAAACAAATTGCATTTGACAATGATATTTTGTGTTTACAACCAGAAAAAATTAGAGATATTTTACAAGATATAAATGTTTTAGAACCGGATTTGATTATAACTTGTGCATATGGACAAATTTTACCACTTGAAATGTTACAGATTCCAACACTTGGTTGTATTAATGTTCATGCGTCATTACTTCCAAGGCTTAGAGGTGGGGCACCTATTCATCATGCAATTATAGATGGATATAGTAAGACAGGAATTACGATTATGTATATGGATAAAGGCATGGATACAGGAGATATTATAAGTCAAAGAGAAATTCCAATTACTGATGATGATACGGCTGAGACTTTACATGATAAGTTAGCTGTTTTGGGTAAAGATTTACTTATTGAGACACTTCCAAGTATTTTAAATAAGACTAATAAGCGTGTAGCTCAAGATGAATCTTTAGCTACTTATGGTTTTAATATTACAAGAGAAGATGAACATATCGATTTTAATACGGTGAATAGACAAGTTATTAATAGAGTGCGGGGTCTTAATTCTTGGCCTGGAGCTTATTGCCGACTTGACGATAAGATTTTAAAGGTCTGGAAGTGCCGTGAGGGCAGTGGATTTTATGATTTAGGTACCCCTGGTGAAATTACGAAAATTTATGATGATGGTTTTGGAGTTAAAACGAGTAATGGTGAGGTTGTTTTAACTGAGGTACAACTTGAAGGAAAGAAAAAAATGGCGGCTAAGGATTTTATAAATGGTTATCATGAGAATTTGGTAGGAAAAATATTAAGGTAGAATGTTTAAAAGAATAGATGAAAATAAGTGGGTTCAAAAGTATAAAGAACTTAAAGAAAATCCAAAAACGCGAGATTTATTGAAAATTGGATTTTGGATAATATTTTTGATTGTAGCCGTTATATTGGTTAGAAGTATGACACCAACGACTGAAGTTCAAAAAGTAGATAAAAAAGAGGTTAAAGATATTTCTAATTATGGATTTACTTATAAAGATAACACAAAAACAATTTTTGGTGTTGTCTATGAAGATAAGATGATTTATTATTATGATAATAATAAGTATTATAAAAATAATGATGGTGTTTATTTAGTTAATGGCAGTGTGCTAGAAAAACAAGATATTAATGAAAGTTGGTTTAATATTACACCAAAATTTATAAATAATTTAACGGAAAGATTATCACCTAACACAGATAACGACATCAAAACGTATTTAGTTCCACTTTCTAATTTTATAAATATTTTTGAAGTTGATACGGAAGTTGATTTGACTCAGGCCATGAATTATAATGTAACGATTCAGGTTCATGAGACAAATAATCTGATGGATAAAGTTACTCTTGATTTAAGTAATTATTATATGTTTAGAGGTTATCCAGATACTGGGGTGATAACTATAGATTATTACAATATCAATAAGTTAAATGATTTTTCTTTGGAATATGAAGATTTGTTAGGAGGAGAAGTATGAGTATACCATTTATAATATTTTTATTAGGACTTATTTTAGTTATTGTTTTTTTCAAAAACTTTTATTCAGCTGTTTATTTTGTAGTTATTGTCGATATTTTCCTTAGAATTGTAACATATTTAAAGGTTAATATTTTGAGGGATGACGCATTTGGATTTTTTAATTTTATTCCAGCTGATGTTCCTTCTATTTTGAATAGCCTTAATTTAGGGGCATTTGAAGGGATATTTATGGCTCTTTATATAATTGTTTATATCGTGTTTGAGGGTTTAATTATTTCAACTTTCTTTCACCGAAAGTTTTAAGTTTCCGAAAGGAAATTTTTTTATATACTAGGAATTTGCTTTGTAAAAGGAAAAGTTTGCAAAAAGTTATTTACAAATATAACTATTCGTGATATATTTATGGCAACAATGATAGGCGGTGATGGTATGCAAATACTAAAAGGCTATGTATTTAGACTTTATCCAAATGAAAAACAAACAGAGCTAATTAATAAAACTATTGGATGTTCAAGGTTTATTTATAATTACTTTTTAGATGATAAAATTAAAGAATATAAAGAAACTAAAAAAAGTAAATCAGCTTATGACCAAATAAAGTTAATACCATCACTTTCTAAAGAATATCCATTTTTAAAAGAAGTAGATAGTTGCAGTTTAAGAAATAGTTTATTTGATTTAGATAATGCTTATAAGAGATTTTATAATGGAAGTGGTTATCCTAGATTTAAAGCTAAAGGTGTTCATGATAGTTATAAGACTAATAATATAAAAAGTAGTTATAAAGGTAATAATTATAATTCTATAAAGCTAGATTTAAAAAACAAAATAATTATTTTACCAAAATTAAAGGAAGTAAAGATAAGAGGATATAGAAATAAAGAAGTAGTGCCTGGTGAAGTAAAAAGTGCCGTAATTAAAAAAGAAGCTGGTAAGTATTATGTAAGTGTCTTAATCGAAGAAGAATTAATAAAACCAGCATTCAATCCTCAAAGTATAGTAGGTATTGACTTAGGTATAAAAGATTTAATCGTAACTAGTTATAATGAAAAAATAGAAAATAAGATAAAACTTAATACTAAAAGAATGATAGGACTACAAAGAGGTCTAGCTAGATGTAAAAAAGGTAGTAAAAACAGATATAAACTAAAACTCAAAATACAAAGATTATTTATGAAAATAAGAAATGCGAGAAAGCATATGTTACATGATATTACAAATAAATTAATAAAAGAAAATGACATTATAGTAACTGAGAATTTAGATGTAAAGGGTATGCAGAAAAATCACTATGTGGCAAAAGGCTTAAATGAAAACCCAATATCCGAGATAATAAGAGTACTTAAATATAAAGCTAATTTGAATAATAAAAAACTAATCCAAATAGATACTATCCAAGTAGTCAAATATGTAGTAGTTGTAATTATCAAAATAAAGATGTAAAAGATTTAAGTATAAGGAAATGGGAATGCCCAGTATGTCACACTATACATGAACGTGATTATAATGCAGCTGTTAATATAATGTTCGAAGGGGTTAAAATATATATGAAAGGTTTAGAACAAACTATCTAACAAATAAAATTTGGCACAATAAGTAATATAAGTAGGGTGGCGACCATCCGATATTGGTCTATGGAGAAATCTTAGGTTTCTGTGAAGTAGAAAGAGCTTACCGTGAGGTAAGCTAGTACCAAATTTATTTGGTATTTTGTTCTTAAAAAAGCGAAAGATTTTTATTTCTTTCGTTTTATATATCTAAGGTTTCAATGTCGTCATCGGAATTTTCGTCTTTATTTTCAGATGAGCTATTTTCATTAGTGTTTAAAACTTCGATATTGTTTGATTCATTTTCTGGGATAATATTTGGTTTTTCAACTTTTTTTATAGAATTATCGCTTATTTGTTTTTCTTGGTATTCTTCGATGATTTTTTCATCACTTTTTTTTATTAGCTTTGAAATGATAAATTTACTTATTAAGATTATTGTCCATATAGTAAAGAGGATGGTTGTACTTTCAATTAAGACAAGGACGTTTTGGTTAGTGTATACTTCTTCAGTACTATAAATATTGATGTTGTTAGAGATTATTTGTTCGAGGGTGTAGACCATCATAATCATAATAACGATGAAGAAGATAGAATTTATAACTTTGGTTAAATTTTTAATATTTTTGCGATTTATACTGATTAAGAAGATAATGTTTGTTATAATTATTAAAATAACGTAGGTTGCGAGATTTGGAAAGAATATTTGCATGAATATTTGGTTAATTAGGTTATCAAATATTTTGCTTAAGTATGAATTATACCGAATAATAATAAATGAAATAATAAATATCCAGCCAATTATGTATAAGGTTTTGCCAATTTTTTTATTTTTCTTGATGTTAATTATCATAGCTAAGGTAAAGATAATACCTAAGATGATAAATAAGATAGAACTTGGAGATCCTTCAAAGATGTTTAATAAGGTATCAAAAAATGTACCAGTTTCCAGTTTAATCATTATATCCCTTCTTTACTTATTAATTCTCCAATGTAGACAGTTTGGAGTGTATCGCTGTCTTTAGTACAGGTTATTAAAGTAATACATGTTTTATTCGTATCACGGTAAATAGCTACTTGACCATTTTTAGGTACAGTATATATTTTTACTATTTGATAGGTGTATTTGTTATTATTATAATAGACACTTACTAAATCATTATCCGCAAGTTGCCAGAGATTTTTAAAATAGCTTATAGATGCGGTTCCAGAGTGAGCGGCAAGGATAAGGTTTCCTTTATCTTTATCTGGCCAATCTGATGGACTAATTACTTGAATTCCTTTATTAACGTTATTATTTGGGTGGCCGATGTAATAAAATCCTTGTCTTAAATTTATTTTCTCAATTTCGAGATAGGCTGTATAATTGTCAGTGTTTTGTGGTGTGGGTGCGGGAGTTGGTTCCGGTTCACTTGGAGCCGGAGTTGGTTCTGACTTAGTTTCTTCGTCTTCTTTATTGACTTCTTCAGGCATTTGGTTTCCATATAACTTTAAATTTACCGTTTCAAAGGTTAAGTTTATTTTGGAAATTACATAGTTATAAGATAGGAGAGCAATGCCTATTAGGCCGATTATGAACATTACGATAATCAAGATACGGTTTATAGTCATCTTTTTTTTCATTTTCCAGTCTCCTTATCATCTACTTAATTTTATCATTCAAATAATGTTTAAGTCAATTAGATTATTTTTTTCTTTTTTAATTACACATAAATTTCATAAAGGTATTGTAAAATTTAATTGGTGATTTAAATGAAGAGAGAGATAATACGAAAAATTTTATATTTTATTTTAATTTTAGCGATTTTAGTTGTGGCAATATATTTTGGGATTAGAGTATTTGATTTGAAGAGAAGTTCTGATTTAAAAGATGTAACTTTTCTTGAAAATCATATTAAGATTGTAGACAGTAGTATTGGTTCTTCAGTAAAAGAGGTTTTAAAAGATCAGGATATGGATATTTATGATATGAATTATCAGAATGTCATAAGTGAAAAGATAAATGATTTACTTTTAGATGATTATACACCTGATAAGCCACTTATTGTTTATAATCCGTATGGAACAAATAATAATTCAGTTAATGTTTATTTCGAGACAGAAGAGCCTGCTTCTGTAAGTTATACGATTAAAGTAAAAGGTTTTGATGATTTTACAAGAAATTTGAAAAACGATGGTGATGATAACTATACTTTGAATCACAGTTATCAAATAATGGGCTTTATTTTGGGACATGAGAACGAGCTTGAGCTTAAAGTGACAAATGAAGACGGAGATAGTAAGACTTATAATTTTAAATTTGATATGCGTGATTTGAAAAACAATGCAAAAACAAAGCTTGATTCAGATACAAAAACTGACGATGAGCTTACAGATGGACTTTATACGATTTTAGGTAATGATTCAGAAAGTCAAGATTATGTATTTATATATGATAATGATGGAGTAATCAGAGGTGAAATTCCAATTATCGGTTATAGGGCACATAGAATTTTATTTAGAGATGATAAGATGTATTTTAGTGTTGGTCAACAGACAATGGCTGAAGTTAATAATCTTGGAAAGATTACACATCTATATGATTTAGGCAGATATCAATTACATCACGATTATGTGTTTGATGATGATGGTAATATTGTGATTTTAGCTGGCGATACAAAAGCTGATACTTGTGAAGATATGATAATTAGACTTAACCTTAGTAGTGGCGATGTCGATAGAGTTCTCGATTTAGGAGATTTGTTTGGCGATATGAAGAAAAAAGCTAAACTTCCTGAAGGTGGAAATAGTGGAGATGATGGCGACGGACTTGATTGGATTCATCTTAATACTATTCAATATTTAGGTAATGATGATGTAATTGTGAGTTCAAGAGAACTTAGTACAATAATTAAGCTTGACGATATTTTTGATAATCCAAAGATAGATTATTTAATTGGAGCAGATGAAGTTTGGAAAGGTACTAAGGAAGAAAAATATTTACTTGATAAAAAAAGTGACTTTACTATTCAAGGTGGACAACATTCAGTTACTTATCAAAAAATAAACAATGATAGTTATTATTTATATTTATTTGATAATAATATTGGTGTTAGTACTACAAGAAGTGATATCAAATGGAAAAATGCCGGTCTTACAAATACAAAAGGTAAGGGTGGAGATGCTTCTCATTATTATAAATATTTAGTTAATGATAAGGATAGAACTTTTGAACTTGTTAGTGAATTTGATGTTCCTTATTCAGGTTATGTTAGTAGTGTTCAAGAACGCGGCGATAATATAATTGTTGATAGTGGTATGGCATGTAAATTCGGTGAATATACTGAAGATGGAGAATTAATAAAACAATTTGACATCGATTGTGAAAAGTTTATATATAGAGTTTATAAATACGATTTTCCTAATTTGTTTGTAGATTAATTGTTTGTTATAATTTATTTATAGGAATGGAGGAATTGAAATGAAATGTCCAGTGTGTAAAGATGTGACACTACTTATGAGTGAAAAACAAGGTATTGAAATTGATTATTGTCCTGAATGCCGAGGTATTTGGCTTGATAGAGGAGAGCTTGAAAAGCTTACTCGAAAAGAAGAGTCAGTTATTAAAAAAATTGAAGATGATGATTATAATTATTATAAGAATCATAAGGAATATGAAAGTAAACCAAGAAGACGTAAAAAAGAATCTTTTTTAGGAGAATTTTTTGAAATGTTTGGTGGCGATGATTAAACAAGTTATTTATTGGCTTGTTTTTTTTCGGGCTTTTAAGAAAAAATTTCAAAATAAAAAAGGAAATCAGCAATAAATATCGTATATATCTATTAGAGGGGCATTTTATTACGGAAAGGAGGATTGTATTATAGTTACAATTAAAAAGTTCTATCCTCTCATTACCGATAAGTTATTTAAAGCAGTCTTCTGCACGCCTGGTAATGAACACTTACTTAAAGAATTTACGGAAAGACTTCTTAAAAGAAAATTTAAAAGCTTTAAAATATTATCCCCTGAACTTACAAAAAATAATATTTATGAAAAAGGTAAATATTTAGATATTCTAATTAAAGCCGATAATCTATTTATCAATATTGAAATAAATAGTCATAATTATGAAGGACTTGATGAACGAAACTTTAGTTATATCGCTCTTGTTTATGCAAGTCATTTAAAAGTAGGTGAAGAATATAATAATGATTTAGACTTTGTTCAAATTAATTTAACTGTAGGTTTAGGTACAAAGAAACCAGAGATAAGTGTAAGCAGAGTTATCAATAAAGATACATTAAAACTAAAAGTTAGGAACTTAGATATTTATGATGTAAACCTAGATAAAATAAATGATAGGTGTTATAATGAAGATGATGAATATAACTATTTGAAAATGATAACAGCCTCAAGAGAAGAATTAGAATTTCTAGCAGAGAAAGGTGATGATTTCATGAAGAAAGTTCAAAAACAAGTCGAGAAATTAAACGATGAAAATTATTTTGC
>CALVRJ010000015.1 GCA_944358545.1 uncultured Bacilli bacterium
TGACATATTATATATCAGACTTGGGACATTTTCAAAAGTTAACACTTAAGACATTATCATAAATTAATCATATTTTTATATAATATCCGCCAAAAAACATTGACAATCGCATTTAATCAAAGTATAATTATAAAATGGTGACATGTATTTTTGGGGTACATGAAATACGAAAATTTAGGTTATAGGGGTGACAAATTGGCTTACAAAATTCAAAAAATAAACGCAAAACGTGAGAGAAGAAATTATTCAAAAACAAAACATACTGTTGAACTTTCTAACTTATTAGAAATTCAAAAGAAATCTTATGAATGGTTTTTAACTGAAGGAATCAAAGAAGTCTTTGATGATATTTTTCCAGTGGAAAGTTTCACTGGGAATTTGTCTTTAGAATTCGGCGATTACAGTTTTGACGAACCAAGATATTCAATTAAACAATGTAAAGAGAGATATTCTACTTATGCTGCACCACTTAAAGTAGAAGCTCGTCTTTTCAACGCTGAAACAGGCGAAGTGAAAGAACAAGAAATTTATTTAGGTGACATGCCTGTAATGACTGACAGCGGATCATTTATTGTCAACGGGGCTGAAAGAGTAATCGTATCCCAATTAGTTAGATCACCATCTGTTTACTTTGGAAAAGAAGTAGACAAAAAAAATGGTAAAGTAACTGTTGGTTCCCAAATCATTCCAAGTCGTGGAACTTGGCTTGAATACGAAACCGATGCCCGTGACATTATATATGTCCGTATCGACAGAACACGTAAAGTTCCTGTCACAACACTTTTAAGAGCCATTGGTCTATCAAGTGATAGTGATATCATTGATTTATTTGGCGAAGATGATTATCTGTTAAAGACAATTGAAAAAGATACAACTAAAAACACCGATGAAGCTTTAATCGACATTCATGCCAAACTAAGACCAGGCGAACCGTCTACTTTAGAAAGTGCGAAAAATCAATTAATCACGAGATTCTTTGATTCATTCCGCTACGATTTAGCTAAAGTAGGACGCTATAAATTTAATAAAAAACTAAATATCACAGACCGTCTTTTAGGCTGCACTCTAGCTGAAACTATTGAAGTTGATGGTGAAATCATCGCTTCAGCTGGTGAAGAAATAACTAAAGATTTACTTGAAAAATTAAAGCCAATCTTTAAAAATGGATATGGTAAAAAAGAAGTATTGATTAACCATGACTTAGATACATATGACACAGTTCAAATGATTAAAGTATATTCTAAGAAAAATCCAGATAAAATTGTCAATGTTATCGGTAATGATCAAGATATCGATATTAAAAGACTTACTGTATCTGATATATATGCTTCATTATCATATTATTTAAACCTATTAGAAGGTATAGGAAAATTTGATGAAATTGACCACTTATCTAACAGACGTGTAAGACAAGTTGGTGAACTTCTTCAAAATCAATTCAGAATTGGCGTTAGTCGTATTGAAAGAATGATTAGAGACCGTATGAGTACACAAGAAATAACTGAAGTTACTCCAAAAACTTTAATCAATATAAGACCATTAACTGCCGCTATTAAAGAGTTCTTTGGCTCATCACAATTATCACAGTTCATGGACCAGATTAACCCAATCGCTGAACTTACTAATAAACGTCGTTTATCTTCACTTGGACCAGGAGGACTTTCTAAAGACCGTGCAAGTATGGAAGTACGTGACGTTAACCCTTCACACTATGGACGTATCTGTCCAGTAGAATCTCCAGAAGGACCAAACATCGGCCTCATAACTTCACTTGCAAGTTATGCTAAAGTAAACGAATATGGATTCATTATGACTCCATATCGCCGAGTTGAAAATTGTAAATTGACTGATGATATTAGATATATGACAGCCGATGAAGAACTAGAATATTATATAGCTCCAGCTACTATTAAAACTGATGATAATGATATGATAGTTGAAGAACGTATTCCAGTTCGTCATGAAAATGAAAACATCATCGTTGGTAAAGAACAAATCGATTATATGGATGTATCACCACAACAAGTAATATCTATTACAACAAGTGGAATTCCATTCCTTGAACACGACGATGGAAAAAGAGCCTTGATGGGTGCAAACATGCAACGTCAGGCAATCCCACTTCTAAAACCAGAAGCTCCATTTGTTGGTACTGGTGTTGAAGCTATTGCTGCTAAAGACTCAGGTGCGGTTATCGTTGCCAAAGCCGACGGAACAGTTGACTATGTTGACGCCCGCAAAATAATTGTTAAAAACTTAAAAGGAACAGATACATACTACCTAGAAGGCTTTGAACGAAGCAATAGTGGTACATGTTATCATCAAATACCAATCGTTCGTAAAGGCGATAAAATCAAAAAAGGTGACGTCATTGCCGATGGACCATCAACTGACCAAGGAGAAATGGCTTTAGGTAAAAACTTAAAAGTTGCCTTCATCAACTATGAAGGATATAACTATGAAGATGCCGTTGTCTTAAATGAAAGATTAGTTAAAGATGATGCCTTTACATCAATTCATATTAAAGATTATGAAATTGAATGCCGTGATACTAAACTCGGACCAGAAGAATTTACAAGAGATATTCCAAATGTTTCCGAAGAAGCTCGTAAAAACCTCGACGAAAACGGAATAGTTCGTATTGGTACAGAAGTTAAAGATGACGATATTTTAGTTGGTAAAGTAACACCTAAAGGAATGGCTGAACTTACTTCAGAAGAAAAATTATTACACGCTATCTTTGGTGAAAAAACTCGTGAAGTCAGAGATACTTCTTTAAGAGTTCAACACGGTGGTGGTGGAATTGTTCATGATGTTCAAATCTTAACCAAAGAAGACGACGATGAACTTCCAGCTGGTGTAAGTAAAAAGATTAGAGTATATATTGCTCAAAAGAGAAAAATTACCGTTGGTGACAAAATCTCAGGTCGTCACGGGAATAAAGGTGTTGTATCACTAGTACTTCCAGAAGAAGATATGCCATATGATAAAGATGGCAACACTGTAGATGTCTTACTTAACCCACTAGGAGTTCCATCTCGTATGAATATCGGTCAGATTTTAGAATTACATTTAGGTATGGCCGCTAAAACATTAAATACATATATGGCAACTCCAGTATTCGATGGTGCAACTAGAAAAGAAATTTTAGACGCCCTCGAAGAAGCCGGATTAGACCGTGATGGTAAAATGGTATTATATGATGGACGTACAGGTGAACCATTCGACAACCGTATTAGTGTCGGAGTTATGTACATGATTAAACTAGACCACATGGTTGACGATAAGATTCATGCCCGTTCAACTGGACCTTACTCATTAGTAACTCAACAACCATTAGGAGGTAAAGCTCAGTTCGGTGGACAACGTTTCGGAGAAATGGAAGTTTGGGCTTTATATGCTTATGGTGCATCTCATGTTCTTCAAGAAATGATGACAATTAAATCAGATGATGTAACCGGCCGTGTTAAAACATATGAAGCATTAGTTAAAGGTGAAGAATTACCAGAATTTGGAGTTCCAGAAAGCTTTAGAGTTGTTATCAAAGAATTCCAAGCACTCGGTTTAGATATAACAGTTTTAAATAATGAAGGTAAATTCGTCGAATTAAAAGATCTTGAAGAAGCCGAAAAGGATAGCTTTGTTCCAGATTTAGACGAAAACGAAAAACCTGATATAAAACCAGATGAACCGGAAAGTGAAGAAGACTCAAGTCAAAGCGAATTAGAAAGTGAACTTGACGATTTCGATGACTTTGGTTTAAAAGAACCAACTGATGAAGAATTAGAAAATTTGGAAGGGGAGGATAAATAATGGATGCTAATAGCTTTGCTGGCTTAAGAATAGCCATTGCCTCACCAGAAAAAATCCGTTCATGGTCTTACGGTGAAGTAAAAAAAGCCGAAACGATGAATTATCGTACTTTAAAACCAGAACGTGATGGCTTATTTTGCGAAAAAATCTTTGGACCAACAAAGGACTTTGAATGTGCTTGTGGTAAATATAAAAGATTAAGATATAAAAATATAATTTGTGATAGATGTGGAGTTGAAGTTACTAAGTCTAAAGTACGTCGTGAACGTATGGGACACATTGAACTTGCAACTCCAGTGTCTCACATTTGGTTCTTTAAAGGTGTTCCATCTAGAATGGGTTTAGTTCTAGATATGTCACCAAGAGACCTTGAAGAAGTACTATACTTTGTCTCATATGTTGTCTTAGACCCAGGTGATACACCACTTGAGAAAAAACAGACAATTAGTGATAAAGAATACCGCTCATACTACGAAAAATATGGCAACACTTTTAGAGTAGGTATGGGTGCCGAAGCTATTAAAGAACTATTGAAAGAAGTTGACTTACAAAAAGAAGTTGACGAAATAAAAAAAGAAATCGATGAAATAAAAGATTCATCTAGTCAAAAACGCGTTCGTTTAATTAAACGTTTAGACGTTCTAGATGCTTTCTTAGAATCAGGAAATCGCCCTGAGTGGATGATTCTAGATGCACTTCCAGTAATTCCACCAGAGCTTAGACCAATGATTCAACTAGATGGTGGTAGATTTGCTACATCTGACTTAAACGATCTATATAGACGTGTCATTAACCGTAATAATCGTTTAAAGAAACTTATTGACTTAAGTGCCCCATCTATAATCATTCAAAACGAAAAACGTATGCTTCAAGAAGCAGTTGATGCCTTATTTGATAATGGGCGTCGTGGTAAAAATATTACTGGTCCAGGTAACAGACCACTTAAGTCACTTTCAAGTATGCTAAAAGGAAAACAAGGACGTTTCCGTCAAAACTTACTTGGTAAACGTGTTGATTATTCTGGACGTTCAGTTATCGTTGTTGGACCATCACTTAAAATGCATGAATGTGGTGTGCCAAAAGAAATGGCTCTTGAATTATTTAAACCACACGTTATTCATGGCTTAGTTTCAAAAGAAATTGCCAGCAACATTAAAGCTGCTAAAAGAATGATTGAAAATCAAGATGAACGTGTATGGGACGTTGTTGAGGAAGTTATTAAAGAACACCCAGTTATGCTTAACCGTGCTCCAACGCTTCACCGTTTAGGAATTCAAGCCTTCGAACCAAAACTAGTTGACGGAAAAGCAATCAGAATCCACCCATTAGTTTGTGAAGGATTCAACGCCGACTTCGATGGTGACCAAATGGCTATTCACGTTCCAATCAGTGAAGAAGCTCAAGCTGAAGCTCGTATCTTAATGCTTGCTTCAAACAACATTCTTTCACCAAAAGATGGTTCTCCAATCGTAACTCCAAGACAAGATATGGTCTTAGGAAACTACTATTTAACAATGGAAAAAGCTGGAGCCAAAGGTGAAGGAAGAGCCTTCCGCAATAGTGACGATGTCATTACTGCTTTCCAAAGAGAAGAAGTTGAAATGCATGCAAGAGTTGCTGTTCCGGTAAAATCATTTAAACATAAGATTTTCCCAGACAAATATTTAGATAAATATTTAGTTACCACTCCAGGTAAATTAATATTCAACGATGTATTCCCAGATACATTCCAATACATTAATGATGGAACATCTGAAAATGCAACTAAATCAACTCCAGCCGTTCACTTTATCGATAAAGGCAAAAACATTCCTGAAGAAATCAAAAAGAAAGAATTAGTACCTGCATTCAATAAGAGTGTTATTGGAAAACTAATTTCTCAAATATATAAACGTTATCATACAACTGAAACATCAGTTATGCTTGATGCGATTAAAAATTTAGGATTCAAATATTCAACCTTATCAGGTGTAAGTATTTCAATTGACGATATCAAAGAAAGTTCAATCAAAAAAGATGTTATAAATGAAGCACAAAAGAAAGTTGACACCATTAATAAACAATTTAGACGTGGTCTTATAACTGACCAAGAACGTTATGAAAACGTTATTCAAACTTGGTTTGATGCCAAAGATAAAATCTATGATGACTTGAACAATCAATTAAAAGAAAATCCAGAATCATCTATCTCAATGATGATTAACTCTAAAGCCCGTGGTTCAATTGACCAATATGGACAGTTAGCTGGTATGCGTGGTATCGTTAGTAAGCCAAATGGTGACTACGTTGAAATTCCAATCACCTCATCATTAAGTGAAGGTGTTACCGTATCAGAGTTCTTTACATCTACCCATGGTACTCGTAAAGGTGCCGTTGATACAGCCTTAAAAACAGCCGATGCCGGTTACTTAACTAGAAGACTTGTCGACGTTGTTCAAGATGTAATCGTTAAAGAAGACGATTGTGGAACTGATCAAGGTGTTGTAGTCGAAGCCTTCAAGAATACTGATGGAACATTAGTAGAATCACTAGAAGATCGTATCATCGGTCGTTACACATCTAAGAATATCTTCAAACCTGGAACTAAAGAAGTACTAGTTGAGAAAAACACTTATATAACTGAAAGAATATGTGAAAAAATCATTGAAGCCGGTATTACTAAAGTACCAATCAGGACCGTCCTTACATGTAAAGTTGACCACGGTGTATGTCGTAAATGTTATGGACGTAACTTAGCTACCGGAACTGAAGTTGAAAGCGGTGAAGCTGTCGGAATAATGGCCGCACAGTCAATCGGTGAACCAGGAACTCAGCTTACAATGCGTAACTTCAATACTGGTGGAGTTGCCGGTGGAGACGATATTACTCAAGGTCTTCCACGTGTTACTGAAATCTTTGAAGCTCGTAACCCTAAAGGAAAAGCTACAATATCTGAAATCAACGGTGTTGTTACAGAAATCAAAGAGGATGGAGGAAACTTCAAAATATCAGTTAAAAACGACGTTGAAACTCGTGAACACGTAACTAATTACGGTGCTAAATTAGTCGTTGAAAAAGGTCAAGAAGTTAAAGCCGGAGACCGTTTAACAGCCGGACCAATTAATCCTAAAGAATTACTTGTTGTAACTGACCCTATAACAGTTCAACAATATATCTTATATGAAATTCAAAAAGTTTACCGTTCACAAGGTGTTGATATTTCTGATAAACACGTTGAAATTATGGCAAAACGTATGATTTCTAAGATTAGAATCGTCGATTCAGGTGATTCATACTTCTTACCTGGTACAATGATTAACATCAATGAATTTACAAACGAAAATAAGGAACTTATCCTTGAAGGACGTCGTCCTGCAACTGGAAAACCTGTTTTACTTGGTATAACTAAAGCTTCTCTTGAAACTGATTCATTCTTATCAGCTGCATCATTCCAAGAAACAACAAGAATCTTAACTGATGCTGCTGTTCATGGTAAAGTAGATCACTTAACTGGTCTAAAAGAAAATGTTATTATCGGTAAATTAATTCCAGCCGGAACCGGTGCGAAAAAATACCGTGAAGCATCTTATACCCTAGAAAATGCTCAGTTAAAAGATGAACCTTTAGAAGCTCTAGAACAAGAACTGATGGATTAATCAGTTCTTTTCTTATGTTCAAACGCTGCGTTGTTTTGCCTGAACGCTAAAAAAAATTGCCAAACAAATCAAAAATTATGCATTTAGACGCATTTAATGTTATACTTAATTAGGTGATTAAAATGGATAATCAAATAAACGGCAAATTAGTAAGTGACATTCTATATACCGAACTATCAAATTATTTATCAAACCAAACTAAAGAAGTAAATATCGTCGATATCTCTGTTGGAAATGACTTTGGGGGATTTATGTATTCTAAGATGAAGCAGAAAAAAATAACTTCAAAAACTGGAATGAAATTTGAAAGTATTCATTTTGAAAAAATAGACAAAGATGAACTCGAAGAATATATTAAATATTTAAATAAAGCTAAAGCCACTGGAATAATGCTTCAACTTCCTCTGCCAAGTCCTTTAAATAAATATGAACGAGAAATTTTGGATTTAATTAACCCTAATAAAGATATTGATGGTTTAACTAGTGTTTCTGCAGGTAAATTAATTACAAACTCTGATACCTTTATTCCATGTACTGCTTTAGGCATTGAAGTCCTATTAAAAACATATAACGTAAATTTAACTGGCAAAAAAGTTGCCATTGTAAATCGCAGTAATATCGTTGGCAAGCCATTAACCATGCTTATGCTTAAGAATGATGCAACCCCAATTATTTGTCACTCTAAAACTAAAGAACTATATAAAATAACTAGAAACTCTGATATAGTCATAGCTGCATTAAATAAAAAAGAATTTATTACTGAAGATTATATCAAAAAAGGCGCTGTCGTTATCGATGTTGGCGTTCATAAAAACGAAGCAGGTAAAACAGTTGGCGATGTTGCCTTTAAAGAAGTATCTAAAAAAGCTTCTTTAATTACCCCGCCAACCGGTGGTGTAGGTCCAATGACTATCTGCATGCTTGCCTATAACTCGGCCAAAAGCGTTTATGGAAGTGAAATAAACGAAGTTTTAGATACAGGAATTCAAAAAGCAAAAAAGTGTTTAAATAAAGCTGTTTGACATATAATTGAAAAGTAGTATAATAAAGCTCACAGAAAGAAGGATAATATGTCAAAAATTGATATTGTTGGGAAATGGGATTTAAATAATAATAACTGGTATGATCCATATACCAAAGAAGAACGAGGTCGCTCTCTATCTTTAGCAAGTTTAAAAAGCGTTAAAGTAGATGATAGTTATAATTACGAATATTTTATCTTTTGCCCAGGAACTCGTCTTGAAGACGAATCTAAAGATTCTAAAACCATTTCTGATGGTCCCGAAAACATCGATAAAGCAATAAAATTCTTTGGCAAACTTGATAAAAACATTCAAATGAAACTATTGCTTTTAGATGCCGATGCTCCTTTAAAAGAAGAAAGTATCTTCCTAGGAAATCATATTGAAAGTATTTCCTCTAACCCTCATATAAAATCTATTAACATCATTGCTCATTCCAAAGGAGCCGCTTTAGCATTTGATAGTTTAAAATACATTAGAAATCCTCTTGCTCTCGAGAAAACCAATTTATTTACAACAGCCGTTCCATTTAAGGGAACCATTATGGCTTCTCCTTTATATTTATATCCAAGGCTAGAAGAAATCATCAAAAGTAAAATATCTAGTGAAATTTTAGTTCAAAAATTAATGGAAGGTTTTGCCAAAATATACTCTGGTATTTCTAGTAATTCACATATGGACTATGATATTGCCATTCCTGGTGGTGCCTCACAAAAATACGATAAATCATTTATTGAAAACCTTTTATCTGAAGAAAACATCAACATGATTTCTAAAATTAATTCCTACCATAATATTTATACAGGAATCGAAAGTGATACCTTTAGAAATTGCCTAAAAGATGGTGATTTAACCGGCATGGGCCTTTGCTTAATAGATGATATTGTTTTTACTGAAAAATCAGATGGTATGGTTCCATTATCATCACAAAAAGCCTTAGAAGCTTTAAACCCTCAAGGTCTAAAACTTCATCAAATCAAATCATCAACTAATAATATTCTTGGAAACACTAGAACAGCTAATAAAGTATTTACCATTATCAATGATGAAATAGATGAAACTAAAGAAAAAGCTTACTTAAAAAAATTACAAAAGTAAGTTTTTTTCTTATCCAAATATTTGCTTATTATGAATTATTAAGGTATAATTATTAATAGTAGATAAGGTGATAAGATGTACTTAAAAGAAATAAAAGCTCACGGTTTTAAATCTTTTGCCGATAAAACGGACATCGTTTTTACAAATGGCATTAATGGAATTGTTGGACCAAATGGTTCTGGGAAAAGTAATGTTGTCGATGCCGTCCGCTGGGTTTTAGGTGAACAATCAGTAAAATCTCTGCGTGGAGACGGTTCAATGACAGACGTTATTTTCTCAGGCAGCAAAAGTAGAGGAGCCATGAACGTTGCCTCAGTATCTTTAATCTTTGATAATACAGATAAATATTTGCCAATTGAATATGATGAAGTTGAAATCAAAAGACGTGTCTACCGTGATGGCACCAATGAATATTTTTTAAATGGTGGCAGAGTCAGACTGAAAGATATAACTAATTTCCTTTTAGATAGTGGCATTGCCAAAGAAAGTTTTAACATTATTTCTCAAGGCAAGATTGAAGAAATAATTAGTAGTAAGCCTCAAGACAGAAGAGCAATTTTCGAAGAGGCAGCAGGTGTTTTAAAATATAAAAGAAGAAAAGAAGAAGCCCTGCACAAATTAGAAAAAACTAAAGATAATGAATCTAGAGTAGGGGACATCTTGAAAGAAACTGAAGATAGACTCGCTCCCCTTAAAGAAGCCAAAGAAAAAGCCGAAAGTTATACGAAAACTAAAAAAGAATTAGAAAGTATTGAAATCGCCTTAATAACCGAAGAAATTACTAACATTAACTTTGAATATCAAGAAAATAAAGAAACAATTGAAAAATTAAAAAACGAACTTTTAAAAATAACCTCAAGTAATGCTTTAGGTGAAGCTAAAATTGAAGAATATAAAGTCAAAATAACTGATATTGATACTGAAATAAACGCTTTTCAAAATAAATTACTTGAGCTTACTGCTTTAGTTCAAAAATTAGATGGTCAAAAAGACTTATTAGCTGAAAAGCAAAAACATGAAGAAAATAAATCAAAAATCGAAGAAACTATTCTTAAACTAAAAAATGATGAACTATCACTTGAAACGTCATTAGACGAAATCAATATAAACATCAGTAATTTATCTAATGAAATTCAAAAAATAACTGAAAATATTAATAACGAAAACCAAAAACTCGAAAACGAGAAAAAAACTAAACAAACCTTAGAACAAAAACTAACTAATTTAATTAGACAAAATCATAATTTAACCGTTCGTGCCGAATACTTAAAAAACAATATCGAAAATGGTGGCGGTCTTCCAGAAGCCGTTAAGAGAGTTCTAAATAATCCACGATTAAGTGGAATTCATAATACAATTGGAAACCTCATCGAAGTCGATGAAAAATATAATCTTGCCATTTCTTCCGCTTTAGGTTATAGTGCGAACAATATCATTACAGATAATGAAGAAAGCGCGAAAGAAGCCATCAATTTTCTAAAAAAAATTGGGCGGGCAACATTCTTCCCACTAAGTACCATCAAGCCTAAAACAGTTGAGTCATCAATATTAACCGAATTAAAAAAAGAACCAGGCTTTATTGGCATTGCTAGTAATCTAATTAAATACGATAAAATATATAGTAATATTATGTTAAATCAATTAGGAACAATTATTATCATTGATAATTTAGATAATGCAACCAGAATAGGGCGCAAAATAAATCATCGGTACCGCTTAGTTACCTTAGATGGTGATATGGTCAATATAGGTGGTTCGATGACAGGCGGTCGGCAAAATAAACCCAAAAACATTATCTCTGATAAATATGAACTAGAAACAGTTTTAAAGCAGATCACTAAAAATGAAACTGAAACTAAAGAACTTGAAAACGAAATCAATGAAACAGATTATAACCTCAAAAAATATGAAGATAGAGTTTATCTTTTAAGCAAAGATAAAATGCTTAAAAACGATTCTTTAGAAACAGCTTGTACTAAACAAAAGTCATTAAAAGATGATATTACTAAAATAAAACAAGAACTTAAAACCAATGATAATCTTAAAAACGGTTCTATTTCCAAAGAACGTGAAGACATTATGGAAAAATATTATGCCGCTCTTAAAATGAAAAACGAAGTATCAAATACTATAGATAACCTTACTAAAGAGAAAAAGGATTTAAATGAAGCCTTAGAAGATTATCAAATATCTTTAAAGAAAGAAAATAGTACATATACTTCTAAAACTAATGAATTAAAAGACTTAGAAGTAAAATCTGGAAGAATGGATGTTAAACTTGATAATTTATTAAACAGTTTAAGTGAAAACTATCATATGACATATGAACGAGCTAAAGAAACATATAAACTTGAAATAGATTACGATATTGCCAAAGAAAAAGTTCGTAAACTAAAGAAAACCATTGAATCTCTTGGACCAGTAAATTTAACTGCACCCGAAGAATATGCCGAAGTAAGTCAAAAATATGAATTTTTAACAGGACAGTTAAATGATTTAAATCAAGCTGAAGCAACATTGCATGAAATAATTAAAACGATGGATAAAGTGATGATTAAAGAGTTTTCCGAAACATTCAATAAAATAAATAATAGTTTTTCTGAAACATTTAAAGAATTGTTTAAAGGCGGAAGAGCAAATTTAAAATTAACCGACCCAGATAATATGCTTGAAACCGGCGTTGAAATAATTGCCTCACCGCCTGGTAAGAAATTAACTAGCATTTCACTTTTGTCCGGTGGCGAAAAAACATTAACCGCCATCAGTTTACTGTTTGCTATAATTAAAACAAAAGCATCGCCATTCTGCATCTTAGATGAAGTAGAAGCGGCTTTAGATGAAGCAAACGTTGATACCTTTGGTAAATATATTACCAAACTTAAAAATCGCTCACAGTTCATCATTATAACCCATAAAAAGAAAACAATGGAATATGCCGATATTTTATACGGAATAACGATGCAAGAATCAGGAGTTAGTAAACTTGTAAGCGTTCGCTTAGAAGATATTTAGGAAGGAAATGAAAAATGAATAAAAGAATAGTTACTATAAACGGCGTTAATTATGTATTTGTGTTAGATGGAAAAACGGTTTCTGCCTTTAAATATAAAAATGGGATGCCCCAAATAATTGACCCTCATTTCGCAACTAATTCCATCATGAATCAAACTATAATCGAAACAATACAGTTGATTAAAGATGAATTAAAAAAAGAAATCATAAGTAAAAAATATACTAAAACAGATGACTATCATAACGAATTTCAAAAACGCCTACATGATACAGAGATTCCAATCTTAAAAAAATTTGGTAAAATTGACCTCACTAGAAGAAAAGAGTATGGTGAAGCTTTAAAAGAACTAGATGAAACATTTAAAATGACTTTAGAAAACAAAGAAACCAAAAAAGACGCCGTCGAAAAAAACATTGATGTTAACTTACAAACATTGTTTAAAGAAAATGGCATCACCGAATATAAAGTTAGTAAATCAGGTTCCGTTATAACTTATATGAAAGACGGTATTCCTCATACAATTAATCAAGTAAATCCAGATACAAATATCTATGAAATCATTATTCAAAATATCGAATTTGATAAAATGAATAATCGTGATGAAATAGACAAAAGTATTAAAGAAGCGATGGAAACACAAAGACGAACAGTTTTACATGAAAATGATACTGTTGCTATTTCTAAAGCTGAATATCCATTAGATCAAATAGCTGACTATCTTAAGGAAAATTATCACATTAAAAACATATATGGCGTAAGACAAACTGATAAAACTATAACTGATGGTACAATCATGGTTGACTTCGGTGAAGGATTTAAACCAGTATTTGTCAAATTAGAAGATAGTGGTAAAACCAAAATATCATTTGGCGAAGCAAAACAAATTGATAATAATCACAATGTTACCCCGCAAAAAGCAAGCAATGCTGATACTAAAAAGCAAGACGACATAAACCAAAACGTCGATGAATATATTAAAGATAACACTTTAAATAGTATTGAAGAAAAAGAAAAAAATGGCCAAGCTATAACCCAAGAAGAACAAGATATTCTTGACAAATATAAAGAAAGCGATAAAGAAAACCCAGAAGAAATTGTTAATGATGGTCCACAAAACGAGCTTACTAAAGCGAAAGTCAAAAAATTAATTCCCACTAAAAATCAGTTTGCTAAAGCTGCATTTGCTAATCCTTTGTTCTTAACCTTTATAAGTGGAGCAACCTTTGGTCTTGGAGTCATATGTATTATAGAAACAATTTTTAATTAAAACAAAATTCTGATTAATTTCAGAATTTTTTGTTATGAAAAAAGCAAAATGTATTGTTTACACAAAAAATATATTTTATGCATAAAAATTAATCCCCCTGAAAGCTTGATTTTTCTGGGGGGGGGGGGTGTACAATAAAATTGTATATAAAAGAGGTGATTTAAATGAGAAGAATAAGAAGACATAGAAAAAAGAAACTAAATAAAATAATAGTTTTATCCGCATTTTGTTTATTATTTGTTATAACAGCCGGATATGCAGCTTTTTCAACAAATATAAGTTTACATGTTAAAGGAAATATATTAGAAGGTACAAGAGTAATCCAAGTCTGGGATGAAAATAGCAAGGCTGATTTCCACTCAGATTATTATAAACAAAATATTTTAACTATAACATTTTTAAATAATAATAATGTACCAGAAAATGCCGTAGAGAGCTGGAATGTATCCGAAGATAAAGAGAGAGGAACCGTAAAAGCTTGGGTAGTATCAAATTCAAGTGATTCATCAAAGTATGATTTATATATTGGAGCTAAAGGAAAAGTAATAGCTAATGAAGATAGTGGATATGTATTTTATGATTTTAGAGGGGTTAAAGAAATAAACTTTGATAATAATTATGATACAAGTAACGCAGTAGATATGACTAAAATGTTTATGAATTGTACAAATTTACAAGCTTTAGATTTAAGTACCTTTGATACACGTGATGTAACAAGTATGTATGCGATGTTTTGTATGTGGGATGGCCTAAACAACATTGGATTAGAAAGCAAAATTGAATATATTAAATTTGGAAATAATTTTATTACTGACAACGTTCAAAATATGAGAAGTATGTTTGCAGGCCTTCGAAAGTTAAAAGAATTAGACGTTAGTAACTTTAATACATCTAACGTTACGACAATGTATCATATGTTTACAGAATGTGATGGTTTAAAGGAATTAGATTTAAGTAGTTTTGACACATCCAAAGTAACCGATATGGAACAAATGTTTGGAGAAAGCAAAAATTTAGAAACACTAGATTTAAGTAATTTTAATACAACTAATGTCACAAATATGAAATGGATGTTTCAAGGATGTAGTAATTTAACAAATTTAAATATACGTAGCTTTAATACAAGCAAAGTAACAGATATGGAAGGTATGTTTGCTAAATGCTCGAATATTATAGAATTAGATTTATGTTCCTTTAATACATCTAACGCAGTAAATATGAAATGGATGTTTGGAGAAACACCTAACTTAAAATTAATTAAAGTAAGTTCTAATTGGACAACAAATAATGCAGATACGCAAGACATGTTCGTATACAGTAATATATCATCTGTAACTACCGGGCAGTGTTAAAAAAATCATTTTTTTCTTTAAAAAATAAACCTTTTCCTGTATAATGGAAGAGGTGATTTTTATGTTACAAGTTAAAAATTTAAGTTTAAGATTCGGAAAAAGAATATTATTTGAAGATGTAAACCTAGAATTTAAACCACATGAATGTTATGGTGTTATTGGTGCCAATGGTGCTGGAAAAAGTACATTTTTAAAAATATTAACTGGCGAAATCGAATCCACAACCGGTGAAGTAATAAAAGATAAATATGAAAGAATATCTGTTTTAAAGCAAAACCATAATGCATATGATGAATATACTGTATTAGATACTGTAATAATGGGAAACAATAGATTATATCAAATAATGAAAGAAAAAGAAGTATTATATATGAAACCCGACTTCAATAATGAAGACGGCATTAAAGTTGCTGCTCTCGAAGCCGAATTTGAATCGTTAAATGGCTGGGAAGCCGAAAGTAATGCTGCTATTCTTTTATCTGGTTTAGGATTAGATAATTCATATCATAATAAATATATGAAAGAATTAACCGATAAAGATAAAGTTAAAGTATTACTTGCTCAAAGTTTATTTGGAGACCCAGATATTTTACTATTAGATGAACCGACTAATGGCCTTGATTTAAAAAGTAAAATATGGCTTGAAAATTTTCTCTTGGATTTTAAAGGAACTATTATACTTGTTTCCCATGACCGTCATTTCTTAAATAAAATATGTACATACATGGTCGATATAGACCGTCAAAAAATAAAAATGACCGTTGGAAACTATGACTTCTGGTATCAGACAAATGAACTTATGCAAAAGCAAATAAAAGAAGCTAATAAGAAAAAAGAAGCTAAAATAAAAGAATTAGAAAGCTTTATAGCTAGATTTTCTGCAAATGCATCAAAATCAAAACAAGCCACATCTCGTAAAAAATTACTTGACAAAATAACACTAGATGAACTTATTCCATCATCTAGAAAATATCCATATATTAACTTTGAATACGAAAAAAGACTAGGCAAAGAAATAATAACCATAAGCAAAATAAACGTTACCATCAACGGCAAACAAATTCTCAAAAATTTTACTTTAAATATAAAACCAGGCGATAAAATAGCTTTAATTGGTGAAAATGAAATCGCTAAAACAACGCTTTTCAAAGTCATCATGGGTGAAATAACCCCAGATAGCGGTGAAATAAAAATAGGCTCAACTGTCATCATTTCATACTATCCTAAAAACCACGATAAATACTTTACCGAAGACGAAAATTTAATTGAATGGCTTCGCAAATATTCTGAAAACAAAGAAGATAGCTTTGTTCGTGGCTTTTTAGGTCGAATGCTATTTTCTGGTGAAGAAACCCTTAAAAGTGTTAAAGTATTATCCGGTGGTGAAAAAGTCAGATGCATGTTTGCCAAAATGATGCTTAATAAAGGCAATGTCCTATTATTAGATGAACCAACTAATCATCTAGACATCGAATCAATTACCTCATTAAATAATGGATTATCTAAATTTACTGGTCCAATTGTTATTTCAAGCTTTGATACTGAATTAATTAGAACTGTTGCCAACCGTTTAATTGATATTCATGAAGACGGAACATACAAAGACAAACAAATGACATATGATGAATATTTGGAATATTTAGAAAAAACAAAATAAAAAGCTATAATGAAAAATAAAATCATTATAGCTTTTTCTAATAGAAAATAACATATTTATTTAATTTATAAATAGTTCCATTAATTCTTATATAAATATAATATTTACCTTTTAATCCATCCTCATTAACATACATTGACGTAACGATTCTCTTTTTATTACTATCAGGAATTTGAATATCATAAGTTTTCTTACTTAAAACATTATCTAAAATAAGCTCTACATCATCAGATTTCTTAAATTCACCAGTAAATTTAAGCCCATACACATCTTTATAAAAACTTAAATTATAATCCTTAATAACACTCTCATCTTCCCTAGAAAAGAGTAGTAAATGATCTGAAGTAGTCGGTGTCTCTCCTAAAACACCAAGTCTCGTTCCTTGAACACCTGTACTATAAATATCATTCGCATAAAGAGGCATTATTTTTGCATTGTATACCGGAGAATTAATCGTTAATAACGTTTCTAACGAATCGTTAACCATTAAAACATTATTGCCCTGAGTAACTAAATAACCATTATCCACGCTATCTATATAAGCATCCTCAGACCCATCAAGGGAAATCCTATTCGTTCTTTCGAAAGACTTATCATCGCGATTAATCTTATATGTATTAAGTTCTCTATAATCGCCATCTAAACTCGTCACCACAAATTCATCTGAATTAATCAAAGTAACCGTTTCTGGTTTATTTGGATAATCTTTCCCATCTAATTTATACTTGTTAAATTTTTCTAAATCATGTTTACTGATAATCCAGTTAATTTCTGAAGAACCATAATCTATATTAATAATCATATCATTTTTATAACCTGAAACAGTCAAAGAATTCGTTGGAGCATCATAAGCGAGTGAAGTAATTTCAAACCAGTTGCCTTTATGATTGCCACCTAAAACTTTATTTAAATCAATAGTTTTAACAATATTACCACTAGCTCTGTCTATTTCTACTATGTAATCTTCTCGCGAATCACGGCCATTATTAGACGCTACTAGTAAATTACCATTACTAAATTCAATCATATTATGATGATATCCACCAGGAATATTGTATTCATAATAAACCTTGCCAAGTAAGTCCATCTCTACTAAACCAATACTGTAATAAGGTTGTCTTACTAATTTGTTACTACCTAAAATAATATGACCATTATTAAGTCTTTGAATATCCCATTTATAATCTCCAGTTAAATACCATCTAACATCACCATTCTCGTCATAAGCAGCCGTATACCCTTTGTCTTCTGGTGTCGTAAAATAAAACTGCCCATCACTTAAATCATTAGACGTAAAAGTTGCCTTTGTAAAATCATCGGGTAGGGGATTAGTTTTAATCGTTAACTCTTTACTTGTTCCACTAGCCTTAATTATAACCTTGTTATCATAATCTGGATAAAGTCCATAAATAGGTAAAATATGTATTTTATTAGGTACAAAAGTATGCGTAATATCTGCCGCCCCATCCTTACCTTTAACCGTTACTGTAACTGAAGTTAAATCCTTAGTTTGAAAAACAACTAAAGCTGTAAGGGGTGAATTACCGTATAAATTCAAAATAACATTCGGATTATCTAAAGTATAATTTGTATTCGATAAATTTGTATTCTCCAAATCTCTCTGATAAGTAAGAATATCCGTCTCCGTTTCAATTGGTGTCGATTTCTCAATATACTCGTAAATAAAAATTGAAGCTGCAAAAGTAACTACAATTAACAAAACGTATTTAAGAATAATTTTTTTCATAAAAACCTCCTAAATTAAACGAAGTTCACTATCTAAATAAAACGGTTTCTTTTTATTTATATGATCATAGAATAAAACCCCATTCAAATGATCTATTTCATGTTGGAAAATAATAGCCAAATACTCTCTAGCTCTAATCGTCATCTTATTTCCATCCTCGTCATAACCACTAACCGTTATTCTTGCATACCTTGGCACATGCCCCTCGACATCTCTATTTACACTAAGACATCCTTCGCCTTCCTCTAAAGCAACCATTTCTTCAGAATGACTTATTATCTTCGGATTTACCATTACATAATTTTTAAACTTTCCTTTTTCATACTCGTAAACAATTACGATAATTCTAGCATTAATTCCTATTTGTGGAAAAGCCAAAGCCGTTCCTGGCCTTAAATCGTACTTTTTCGCATACTTCTCAATTTGACTGTAAGTTATATGCTTAATTGACCTTTCAATTAAATCTTTATACTCCTTAGAAAGTGGAAATTTTACTTCCCTACATGTTGACCTAATTAATTTTTGCTTTTCATCAACCATCTTAAGTGGTTTAAACATAATATCATCTCCATATATCTATTTTAACATAATTTTACTTAAAACAAAAAATGTATTTCACATCTTTACACATCATTTATAAGCCTATCGTATTATATAATTTTAAAAACTTCTTGTCAAACCAAAATCATAAATAAATCAAAGAATAATATTCTTATATAGGAAGGAGAATAACATGAATTATATTGATCAAAATTTTTATACCTTAATAAATGAATTTCACGAAAAAAGTGAAAAAGAAATATTTAATCATATCAAAAATTTATATTTAAATCTAAACCCCGAAACTAAAAAAGGAATCGAAAAATTTCTAAACGATTTTAACTATTGGGGAACTTTAAAAGAAAGTGAAAACAACTTTGAAGAAATAATTAAAAAAGCTCAATGTTTAAAAAGAGATTACCGAGAATATCAAACACTATATGAAAGCCTTGAAGATTATCGTTCAAAATTAATCTTATTTTCTGTTCTCAATAATTGGTATAATTATGATTTTAAAACCCTTGCCAAAGCAAAAGAAAATAACTATGATGACTATTTTGATCTAGACCTTATTAAAACAAATAAAAGCGATGTTTTAGTTGACTTAGGCGCCTTTATTGGCGATACAGCCATTTCCTTTACCCAAAATTATGGTAATAACTATAAACAAATATACTGTTTTGAAATCAGTCCTGAAACAACCGAATATTTAAAAGTTAATACCAAGCACATTCCAAACCTTAAAATAATCGAAAAAGGCGTAAGTGATAAAAAAGAAGACAAATACTTAAATATCAACGAGGCCGGCACCTCGGCAAATACCTTATCAAATCAAGGAGACACCAAAGTCGAAATAACAACTATTGATGAAGAAATAAAAGAAAAAATAACCATCATCAAAAGTGATATTGAAGGCATGGAACAGCAAGCTTTAAAAGGTGCGGTAAATCATATTAAAAAAGATCATCCAAAACTTCTAATATCGATCTATCACCGTAACGAAGACATTTGGCAAATTCCAAAAATGATAAAAGAAATCGATAATACATATAAATTTTATCTTCGCTATCACGGTGGTCCAATTTATCCAACCGAAATCACCTTAATTGCTATTTGATTTACTAATATCCATTTATCTGTTATAATGAGTTTAGGTGATTCAAATGGAATTAGTCGACTTATATAACGATAGACACGAATTTACCGGTCTTGTTGCCGACAAACATAACGTCCCTAAAGGTTACTTTAGGGTTTCTGTTCATGTCTGGATTATCGATAAAAAAGGAAATCTTCTCGTTCAAAAAAGAGTCAAAACCGCTCATAAATTCCCCAACATGTGGGCTAATACTGGTGGTGCTGTCGACGCTGGAGAAACACCTATTGCCGCCGCTATCAGAGAAATCAAAGAAGAATTAGGATTAACTATAACCAATGATGAATTAAAATACATTGCAACCTACAAAAGGAAAATCGACTATGCCGAAGTATATTTATTAGAAAAAAATATCAATTTAAAAAGCTTGACCTTAGACCCCAAAGAAGTAGCTGATGTTAAATATGTAACCCCAAGCGAATTTAAAGAAATGTTAAAAAAAGGCGAAGCTGTTAAATCATCATACAACCACTTTGAAAACTATTTTTATGAAATGAATAGGGAGGTGAAATTATAGTGCCAAATAAAGCAAAAATATCGTTAATTTACAACCTTTTAAATGACGAGCCAACCATTCAAAAAAATTTAATAAACTCCTTTAAAACTGTCTCTCCATTTGAAGAAGAATATAGACTTGCTTACTGGGTTAAAGACAACATCCCCCAAATACCAACTAATGAAAAAAGCGTTAAAATATACTCGGTAATTACCGATAAATCTGAAGAAGAAATCAAAGAATATATGGAACAAAAGCAAAACAATCCTAAAATAACCATTAAAAACAACGCAAACATACATAATCAGTATGGTTTTGTCTTCAAAAGAAACATCTGGAATACCACTTATGAACAATATATAATTAGTGACGGGGTTGGCAATCTTACTGACTTTAATAGTTATATCGTCATTGACTTTCAGGGAACAGCTAGTTATATCGTCAGAGAACTTTGGCAAGATAAAAAACTTTTAGAAAGAGAAATCCTCTCCAGCGGCAAATGGCAAGAACTACCGTTATATCATAACTTATACACTATAGATAATATTAAACCAGATGAAGTTGACTACACGTTAAAAGGTCAAAAAAAATTAACCATGAACATGAAAGGAATGATAAAATGAAAAAAATAATCTTAACTGGCGACCGACCAACTGGAAAATTACATATTGGCCACTACGTCGGCTCTCTTAAAAACCGCGTTGAACTTCAAAACTCCGGTAAATTCGATGAAATATACATTGAAATAGCTGATGCCCAAGCCTTGACAGATAATGCCGATAATCCCGAAAAAATAAGACAAAATGTTATCGAAGTTGTTTTAGATTATCTAGCTTGTGGAATTGACCCTCAAAAAACATCTATCTTTATTCAGTCAGCCGTTCCTGAACTTTGTGAACTTACATTTTACTATTTAAATCTCGTAACAGTCTCAAGACTAGAACGTAATCCAACTATTAAAGACGAAATCAAGCAACGTGGATTCAACACTAGTATTCCTGCAGGATTTCTAACATATCCAGTTTCTCAAGCATCCGATATAACCGCCTTTAAAGCTACATTAGTCCCTGTAGGTGATGACCAACTTCCAATGCTTGAACAAACTAAAGAAATCGTTCGTAGCTTCAATAACATTTATGGTAAAACCTTAGTTGAACCGGAAATATTACTTCCAGACAATAAACTATGTTCAAGACTTCCTGGATTAGATGGCAATGCAAAAATGAGTAAATCGCTTGGAAATTGTATCTACCTTGCCGATTCTGAAGAAGAAATTGAAAAGAAAATTATGAGTATGTATACCGATCCTACCCATATTAAAGTAGAAGATCCAGGACATACAGAAAACAACCCAGTATTTATATATCTCGAAGCCTTTTCTAAAGATTCCGATTTTGCCAAATATTGGCCAGAGTTTAAGAACTTAGACGAACTTAAAAAAGCCTATGAAAAAGGTGGAATAGGGGACATGAAAGTTAAAAGATTTTTAAACAACATCATGCAAGACCTTTTAAGGCCAATTAGAGAAAGAAGAATTTATTGGACTCATCACATTTCAGAAGTCTATCAAATTCTTAAAAATGGCACCGAAAAAGCTCGGCAAAAAGCCATTGAAACCACTAAAGAAGTTAAAGCTGCCATGGGCATTAATTATTTTGAAGATGACAGTTGGATAAAAGAGCAGGAAGACAAATTTAATTAAATGACATATTGTCATTTTTTTATTCGAAAAAGACAATATATTTCCTAGATATATGTTATCATATAAACAAAGAGGAGACGATTTATATGGAAAATAAAAAAATTTTTATTGATTTTGATGGTGTAATATTAGATAGTGAAGAGCGAATTTTAAAACAAAAATTATCTTCTAACCTTGATTGAGACGACTTCTTTCAAACTGTTGATTGGTTTCAATTATTATCCACTTCTAAAATTATTAATAATTCGGTAAATTATATTTTAGAAAAACAAAAATCATACAAAAATCTAGCGATTTTAACTAAAATTCACACTGTAAATGAAATGTTAGCTAAAACTGAATATATCAGAAACAAGCAAATTGAAATTCCAATTTTCTTTGTTCCACCCCGCACAACCAAAAGCGAAATATATCTTCCTAAAAACGGTGAAATTCTCATTGACGATAGTTTAAAAAATCTAAAAGATTGGAAGTTACATGGTGGAACCGGAATATATTTTAGCCTATCTCACCAAAGCCAAGAATTTAAGACAATCAAATCTTTAAAAAAATATTATAAAAAAGGAAGTTTCTTTATCTGAAACTTCCTTTTTTATCTATTATTGCCAAAAGCTCTTGTTCCAATAATTATTACAAGTAAAATGAAAAGCACTAGAATAATAGCTGCTCCATATCCTGTTCCATATCCTCCGCCATAGCCATAACCCCCACAAGGATTACCGCAGCCATAGCCCTGATAACCGCCATAGTAATACATATAATACCTCCTATCTTTTCTAATATAGTGTATGTTTATATCAAATAACGTATATTAGAAACACCTAATTTTATTTTTTATCTTTTAAAAAATCTAAGAATATGCTATCATTATATAAGATAGGAGTATGAAGATGCAGGATAAAAGATCATTACGCAAAATATTTCATGTTTTAGATAAACCGCTTTTGTTCGTCAGTGCCGCCTTATTTATCTTTGGCTTATTAAACATCGTCACTGCCTCTTCAAGAGCTGCTGTTGTCAATTATGACGTTTCTATTTATTATTATTTTTATCGTCAGCTAATATTTATCATTACAGGTTTAATCTTAAGCCTTATTATCATTAAAATAGATACTAAAGCATACAAATTTTTAATTCCTGTTCTGTTTGTCGTCGTCGTAATTTTAAACTTAATCGCTTTAACCGGAGAAGAGTTAAGCGGTTCGAAAAACTGGATTGACCTTGGTTTTTTTAAACTTCAGCCAAGCGAACTATCAAAACCAATTATCATTGCCATGATGGCCATTCTCTTTGAAAAATACTATCGACAACTTCGAACCTTAAACAATAAAAGATATAACGCCATCGGCATCATTTTACTAATATCGATGATTATTCCTGCCGAAATATACTTGCAAAAAGACTTCGGGACTCTCATGTTAACGCTTTTTATAATTGGTATGATGCTACTTGCCAGTCCTATTTTAAAAATTGATAAATTAAAATCGTTTTTACTTTTAGTAGGAGTCATTGGCCTTGCTGGAATAATCATTTATAACGTTCAAGGATATATTTTAAATGATGAAAGACTTAGCCGTTTCAAGAGTTATTTAGACCCTTGTGGCAATTACGAAAACGGTGGCTATCAAGTATGTAATAGTTATATCGCTATAAATAATGGTGGACTCTTTGGCCTTGGAATTGGTAAAAGTAAACAGAAATATTCATACATTCCTGAACCACATACCGACTCAGCATTTGCCATAATTGCCGAAGAATATGGAATTTATCGTAGTATCTTTATCTTTATTGGCTATATTATCATTCTCTGGCGTATCCTTGTTATAAGTTCTAAAGCCTCCACCTTAAGAGGCCGGTATATGTGCCTTGGTATCGCCTCCTACATCTTCATTCATATATTTGTAAACCTTGGTGGAATGCTCGGATTAATTCCATTAACCGGTGTCCCATTGCCATTCTTAAGCTATGGAGGAAGCTTTGTAATTTCTCTTATCGGCGCTCTCGCTATCGTTCAGCGTGTCTGCGTTGAGTCAAAAAATAAAAAAGAAAAAATAAAAATTAAGCAAACTGCCTAAAAGTTTGCTTTTTTTAAAGGAAATTCGCCATAAATGTCGTATATATATCTATGAAGGCAGGTGAATTTATGAATTTTTTAAAAAAACACAAAACAAAAATTTTTGTTATTATCTTTACTTGTTTTACATTTTATGCTATTTCATCCGTTGTTTCCGTAAACGAAAAACAAGATGAAGCACCTAAAGTAAAAGAAATAACCAAAAAAATAACTAAAAAAGAACCAGAGACTGAAAATCAAAAAGTCATTGTCGATGTCAAAGGAGAAATAACTAACCCTGGTGTCTATGAACTGTTACAAACAAATACCGTTATGGACGCCATCAATACAGCTGGTGGCCTTACTAAAGCCAGTGATACAAGCAATATTAACTTAAGTAAAAAACTAACCGACGAAATGGTTATTATCGTTTATAGTCAAAAAGAAATCAAAGAAATGAAAGAGCAAGAAGAAATTACATGCCCACCATGCAATAATGCTTGTATTACCGAAGAAGACCTCCAAGCTGAATTAAAAACCAAACAAGAAACGCATGTCGAAACCGGTAAAGTAAACCTCAATACGGCCACCATTGAAGACCTTCAAACTCTAGATGGAATAGGGGAAACCAAAGCCCAAGCTATTATCGACTATCGCACGCAAAATGGTGCCTTTCAAACAATCGACGACCTTAAAAACGTCTCAGGAATCGGAGAGAGTACATTTGAAAAAATTAAGAATAATATCACCGTTTAATTTCTTCTGTCTCTCTCTTTTATTTTTAAGCCTAATTTATTCACTTATCATGCTCCAAAAATATCCCCCAAGCAAATACGATGAAAATACAGAAAAAATTATAGGAACTATAACTGATATTCAAATTAAAGACGGCTATACCAAAATATTTATTAACGGAAAAGAAAAACTGATAATTAATTATTCCTCAAAGCAAACATTTAAACTAGGTCAAAAAATAATTGCCTATGGAAGCTTAAAAGTTCCAAAGGAAAATACAACCTGGAATCTATTCAACTACCGTAAATATCTCCTAAGTCTTGGCATAAAATATACCTTCACCGCCAATAAAATAAAGATTTTACCATCTAAAATACCCTTAATTTATCAAATCAAAAATAAAATAATAACCTATTTATCCACCTTTAAAAGTAAAGAACATATGATGGCCTTCATTCTGGGAAACGATGACTATATCGCTGAAGAAATTAAAGACAGTTATCAAAAAAATGGTCTTACTCATCTACTTGCAATCTCCGGCATGAACATTACCTTAATTGCGGGCATAATTTTAAAAATATCTAACTACTTTCTAAGTGATAAATTAAAATCATATCTTCTTGTCTTTTCTTTTCTCATATTCTACCTTTTTTTAACCGGACTAACCCCCTCAGTTTTAAGAGCTACCTTTCTATTTATCCTTCTAACCATTAATAAACAATTTAATTTAAAAATTAAAACAATTTACTTACTCGTTCTAATCTTTAGTATTCTTCTTTTTTTAAACCCTTATTACCTTTACAATTTAGGCTTTCTCCTGTCCTTTATCATTTCTTTTTATTTAATCCTCTTCTCGAAAATAATCTCCTTTCAAAAAAGTTTTTTCAGAGAATTAATCGTTATAAATATAATTGCCTTTCTTAGCAGCCTCCCACTTTTAATAAGTAATTTTTTCTCTTTAAACCTTTTATCGCCATTTTTAAACTGCCTTTTTACCCCTTTAGTTTCACTCTTAATCTATCCCTTATCTCTAATTGCCTTTTTTATTAAGCCACTTGATAATCTTTTATATCATTTTTTAATACTTCTAGAAGAAGTATCCCTTATTTTTTCTAAAATAGACTCCTTCTCCTTAGTATTATGCCATTTACCTCTATTTTTTTACTTTCTATATTATGTCCTGATTACATTTATTATATATAAATTAAATAACCAAAAATATATTTATATTATCTTAATCATTCCTGTTTTACTCATTCATCACAATCTAAATTATCTAAACCCTTATACTACTATCACTATGATAGATGTCGGTCAAGGTGACAGTATTTTAATCAAATTAAAACATAATCTCGGAAACATCCTTATCGATACTGGAGGAGAACAAAATTCAACTGGTAAACCTTATAATTTAGCTAAAAATATCACTATTCCTTATTTAAAATCCGAAGGAATATCCAAATTAGACTATTTAATTCTTACTCATGGAGATTTTGATCATGCTGGAATGGCTGAAAATCTTCTCACTGAATTTCCTGTTTCAAACATTATCACTAATAAATATCCCAATGGACTAATAAAATCTATTCTTAAAAAAGCTAAAAAATTAAATATCAAAACTCAAGCGGTATCCATCAAAACTATGTATATTGGTCATGAAAAATTCGAATTTTTAAACGGACTTAACCCCTCAAGCGAAAACAATTCTAGTTTAATAATATATACAAATTTAGAAGGGGAGAATATATTACTAATGGGAGATGGTGAAACAGAAGTTGAAAACTATCTTCTAAACACATATAATTTGCCCCAAATGAGTATACTAAAAGTAGGGCATCATGGCTCTAAAACCGGTTCAAGCCAAAAATTCATAAATTGCCTAAAACCCCGAATAAGCTTAATTTCAGCCGGCCAAAATAACATTTATTCCCACCCTCATAAAGAAACACTTAAGCGTTTAAAAAATAGTCATATTTACGTAACTAAAGATGATGGATCCGTAAAAATAAATTTAACTAGATTCCATCTCACATCCGCCCGCTAATGCGTTAGCGTTTTTATATAGATGACCTGCCTTTTAGGCAGGTTTTAAAATTATTGTGAAATCTTTCAAAAAATAATTGACGAAAACCCTTCTAGGATATATAATAACGCCCAAACAGAACGGAGGAATCTAGATGATTAAGCAAGATAATTTCCAGTACGCTCTAATCCCTATAAGTTATTTAAATTACCAAAAAAATGCCAAATATAAAATATTTACTTTAAAAGCCAAAATAATGTATCACTTATTCAAAAAAATATCGTTTAAAACTTTAAAAATAAATAGTATAGCTGTTAAAATTGAAGCATCTGATAAACCATATATCGAAGAAGTGCTTACTAAAAATAAAATTGGTTTAACTAAAAAATCAGGTTACAAAGTCTATTTATCTGGTGACATAATTTATAAAATTTGTACCAAGGACGAAATATATAAAATTATAAACAGTTTAAAATACAAAATGCGGATAACTAAAGTATTTAGTTAAATAATATATGTATTAATTCCAAATTTATTACTCGTTCTATCGAAAAAAACATCGTTAATAAATGGAAAATAAGTTAAAATACCTAAAATTATATAAATAATTATAAGTGCGGTTAAAGCTAAATAATCGAGTTTTAAATTATTTGCCAAAATTAAATGATAAAAGATAAACTGATTAAAAATAGAAATAATTATTAGAAAAATCAAATCTAATAAAAAATGAAAGTCAAAATAAAACCAAGCCGGCATATAAAATAAGATAAACAACAAAATATTAAACATAATTGTTAAAAAAATACTTAAAACAATATTTGAGGTTTTTATATGATTTTCTTCCAAAATAAAAGATTGAATAATTTGGCTTATCAAAACTCCACTAATAACTATTTTAACCGTTTCAAACAAACTATTATTTACTGGGAAAAATATACTCGTTATTTGGCAAGGAAAAGCTCTATAAAAACCAAAAGCCAGAAAAAAACTCAAAATCGTAATTACAAAACCAATTTTTTTAAACGTCATAAAACCACCTTTTTCTACCTATAATATTGGTAATTTTTCCAAAAAATATAATTTTTTTCAATTTTTTTCAATTTTTTTTCGAAAAAAAAAGGAAATCGGCTTCGAATATCGTATATTTATATATAGAGGGGTATGATTTTTATGAACCAATTAACACAAGAACAAATAAACGAAATCAGAAACAGTGTCAACATTGTCGATGTCATCTCATCATATGTATCTCTAACCCCTAAAGGCAAAAATTATTTTGGAATTTGCCCGTTTCACGACGATAGTAACCCAAGTATGAGTGTTAGTCCCGAAAGGCAAATATATAAATGTTTCTCTTGTGGAGCTACGGGAACCGTTTTTAAATTTATTATGGACTTTGAAAACGTCTCATTTAGAGAAGCTGTCCAGAAAGTTGCCGATTTAGGTGGCATTAAAATCAACTTAGGAAAAGTCAAAGCCGTTAAAAAATCCCCTGAACTACATCAAATTTACGACTTAAGTTTAAAATTTTACATTAATAACATAAACACTCCGCAAGGTAAAAAAGCTAAAGAATATCTTAAAAATCGTGATGTTGATGAATCTATCATTAAAGAATTTCAAATCGGTTTATCCCTCGAAAACGACCGTGATCTTTCAAAAATACTTTTAAGCAAATTTAAACCTGAAGACGTTTTAGAAAGTGGACTAGTCAAAAAAAATGACTATGGTTATTATGACTTATTTTATAATCGTATAATGTTCCCCTTATATGATTTAAACGGTGAAGTAGTTGCTTATAGCGGTCGTATTTATGACCGTCAAGATAACTCTAAATACGTCAACACCAGAGAAACACCAATCTTTAAAAAAGGTGAACTATTATATAATTATCATCGGGCCAAAGAACCAGCTAGACAAAAAAATCAAATAATCGTTGTCGAAGGCTTTATGGCCGCTATCAGGACATATATAAACGGTTATAAAAATGTCGTTGCCACTATGGGAACTGCTGTTACTAAAACTCAGGCCCACCTTATCAAAAGGTTAGCCAAAGAAGTAATTATATGTTTCGATGGTGATGAAGCTGGGGCCAAAGGAACTATGTCGTTTATCAATGAGCTAAACGATATTGGTGTAATTCCGAAAGTCGTTAGACTTGAAGATAATTTAGATCCTGATGACTATATTAGGCAAAGAGGTAAAAATGCCTTTGTAAACAAAATATCACATCCTATGAGTGCCTTAGAATTTAAATTATCTTACTTTAAAAAAGGTAAGGATTTACAAAACAGTGCCGATTTAGCTACATACATCAAAGAAGTTATCGGTGAAATTAACAAAATAAACGATGACATTCTAAGAGAAGTAACAATTTCTAAAGTTGCCGAAGAATCTGGTATTGACAAGGAACTACTTAAAAGTCATCTCACAGAAACTCCGAAAAAAATCACTGTTTCGCCAAAAATAGCTAATACGATTAAAAGCAAATATGAAAAAGCCGAAGCAGCTTTAGTCTATCACATGTTAAGTAGTAGTGAAGTCATTAAAATGTATGACCATAAAGTCACATATATGCCGACTACCGAATATCGGCTTCTAGCCCGCGAAATAAATGAGTTTTATAAAAAAAATAGCTATATAAACGAAGCAGACTTTTTAGATTATATCGAATATGATAAAGATATTATGGCAACAATTCAAAAAATAAATCAAAATAACTTTTCCGACGAATATTCAAAGGAAGAAATAAATGATTATATTAATGTAATAAAAGACTATAATATTAAAGAAGAAATAAAACGTCTAACTAATAAGATGAAAGATGAGACTGACCCTCTAAAGCAAGCCTCTATCGCCCAAAAAATAATCGATTTAAGAAAAGGAGAGTTGAATTATGTTTGAAGAAATGAAAACATTTGATGAAAGAAAAAAAGAATTAATTACCGAAGGTAAAAAAAATGGAACAATAACATATGAAAAATTAGCTGAAAAATTAAAAGGCTTAGATTTAGATGCCGATTCTTTAGATGATTTATATAATGCTTTAAGCAAAAACAATATTAAAGTTGTCTCTGAAAACCCCGATGATGACGTCGATGATACTTCAAATAGTGATGCCGAACTTTTAAGCAAAGATTTAACGATTAACGATCCAGTTAGAATGTACTTAAAAGAAATTGGACAAATAAAATTATTAACCACTGAAGAAGAACTAGAACTAGCTGACCGTATTAAAAATGGCGATGAACAAGCTAAAGCTACTCTTGCTGAAGCCAATCTTCGACTAGTTGTTAGTATTGCAAAAAGATATGTCGGTCGTGGCATGTTATTCTTAGATCTTATCCAAGAAGGAAACATTGGCTTAATGAAAGCAGTTGAAAAATTCGATGTCAGTAAAGGTTATAAATTTTCAACTTACGCCACTTGGTGGATTAGACAAGCAATTACAAGAGCAATTGCCGATCAAGCTAGAACAATTCGTGTTCCAGTTCATATGGTTGAAACCATTAACAAACTTGCCCGTGTTGAAAGACAATTAACCCTAGAATTAAACAGAGAACCAACCGAAGAAGAATTATCTAAGAAAATGGGTATTAGTGTTGAAAAAATTCGAGATATTTATAAAATAAGTCAAGAACCTGTTAGCTTAGAAATTCCGATTGGTGAAGAAGATGATTCCCATTTAGGTGACTTTATACCTGATGAAACTAATATGTCACCAGAAGATTTCGCTGTAAACGAACTTCTTAAAGATGAAATATCAGAAGTTTTACTAACTTTAACTGAAAGAGAAGAAAAAGTAATTAGATTACGTTTTGGTCTTGAAGACGGACGTCCAAGAACCCTTGAAGAAGTTGGTCAATTATTTGGTGTAACTCGTGAACGTATAAGACAAATAGAAGCCAAAGCTTTAAGAAAATTACGTCATCCATCACGTAGTCGTAAATTAAAAGATTACTTAGGAGATTAAATGAAATTAAGTAAACGATTAACTGCCATCAGTGATTTAATCCCAAATAATTCAAAAATAATCGATGTTGGAGCCGACCACGCTTTATTAGATATATATTTAAATCTTTATAAAAATTGTGAATGTCTAGCCATTGATAAATCGCCATATTGTACAGCAAAAGCCCAAGCAAATGCACTAAAATATCATGCGGATATTCAAACTATGACTAATGATGGTCTACAAGGATTAACCTTAAAAAATGAAATTATTGTTATATCTGGCATGGGTACTAAAAATATAGTTAAAATTTTAAACATTGATTTAACTAATGATTTAATAATCAGTAGTCATACTAAAATAAACGATTTAAAAGAATTTCTCATATCTAAAAATTATAATATCGATAAAGAAATATCCATATTTGATAAAAAAAACTATACTATAATATATGCAAAAAGCCAGAAAATTTAACTCTGACTTTTTTACTTTATCTTAGTATCATCTGTTTTTCCGACAAAATAATCAATCGATACATTATAAAATTTTGCAAGTAAATATAACTTTGAAATAGGTATAATTGATCCACCACTTTCATAATTCCAATAAGTAGACTGTCTATCTCCTAAAACACCAGCAATTTCACTTTGCGATACTCCTCTTTCTTTTCTAATCTTTCTTTAAGTAAATTTAAATCAATATTTCCCTTATAATATATTTTATTATCTGATAAACCTGTAACATAATCAAAATTAACTTTAAAAAAATTAACAAATTTATTTAACTTTTCTAAAGGAAAATTAGATCTTGCATTCGCATAATCAAAAAAAGTTATCTTGACTAATTCCTAATCTTTTTGCTAAATCACAAGTTTTAATATCGTTATCAACCCTTAAATCATTAATTCTTCTAAACACTATATTCATAAAGTAAATCACCTAAAATAATTGTAAAGTGATTTTAATTTAGAATTGACCTTTACGGAGCCATTGGGTAAAATAAAAATAGATAATTAAAGATAGGGGAGGATAAAAAAATGAAAAAATTTTATTTATAAGTTTATTTGTTTTAGGATTAATTATACCAAACATCGATGTCAAAGCAGTAAATGTATCTAATGAAGAAGAACTTAGAGCCGCTATAGAACAAGGTGGAGATATTACTTTAACTAAAGATATAGAAGTTAAAAAGCCACTAGTGATAGATAAAGATGCAAATATAAGAGGTAGTAGTATTATAATGCAAGGTAATAAAACACTTATGACTGTAAATAGTGGGAATGTAACATTGAATATTGATTTATATGCCGGCTGGAATGGACAATATAATGAACGGGGTAATCCTAATGACGTAATAAAAAATCAAGGCAAAGCATT
>CALVRJ010000016.1 GCA_944358545.1 uncultured Bacilli bacterium
TCGGTGACATATTATATATCAGACTTGGGACATTTTCAAAAGTTAACACTTAAGACATTATCATAAATTAATCATACTGAAAAGGAAATTTTAAAGGAAATGTTTGACTTTAAGGGAAAAGTGTGATAAAATTTGTAATTGTGTAGAGCCTTTCTCTACAACCGCACAAAAAAGGTTTTGAAAATGGATTATTCCATACCTCGATGGCGAGTCTTAGAAGATAGGAGGTAAGTTATGAAAGCAGTTTTTAAAACAGGTGGTAAACAATATTATGCCGAAGAAGGAACAGTTTTATATGTTGAAAAGTTACCACAAGCTGAAGGTGAAACAGTTAAATTTGACGATGTTTTATTTGTAGACGGTATGCCTAGTACAAAAGGTAGTGTCGAAGCTAAGGTTTTAAAACATGGTAAGAATCGTAAATTAAAGATTTTTAAATATGTTAACAAAAATAATAAACATCGTAAAACTCAAGGTCATCGTCAACCTTATACAAAAATCGAAATTACTAAAGTTGTTAAATAATGATTAAAGTTAAGGTTAAGTCTCGACAAGTTGTGATTAGTGGACATGCAATGTTTGCTGACCCAGGGCAAGATATTGTCTGTGCAGCGGCAAGTAGTATTGTAATTACAACGGTAAATGGGATACTTACAATCGATGATAAGGCCCTTTCTTATAAGAAGGCGAATGATGAACTTGTTATTGATATTTTAAAAGATTCTTCAGATGTAAAGAAATTAATTAATAATATGATAAGTTTACTTAAGGAACTTAGTATGCAGTATAAAGATAATATTCAAATATATGAGGAGGTGTAGTTTATGCCAATGTTAAAATTAGATATCCAATTATTTGCCCACAAAAAAGGACAAGGTTCAACTAAAAACGGTCGTGATTCTGAATCTAAGAGATTAGGTGCAAAAGCTGCTGATGGTGAAGTTGTAACTGGTGGTTCAATTTTATATCGTCAAAGAGGTACAAGAGTTTATCCTGGAGTAAATGTTGGAATTGGTAAAGATGACACTTTGTTTGCGAAAATTGCTGGACGTGTAAAGTTTGAAAGATTAGGTCGTAGCAAAAAACAAGTGAGTGTTTATCCAGAGTAATAAAAAATGTAAGTGGTTTTAATTTGACTACTTACATTTTTATTATTTCATTAATATTTTTCTTTTGTTTAAGGTTTGGGATAAAGCCTTCGGGCATTTCGTAGGTATAGGTAACGTGTTTTTTAGGAAGAATAATTTTATTGGGTTTGAGAGATTTGTAAGTATATAAAATTTTTCCGTTTTTGTCGGTTAAGATGACATCGATATTTACTTTCATAAAGAAGGTATGGATGCCGTTGGTTTTAAATTTTAGGATGTAATCAAAATTTTTAACGAACATTAATCCTTTTAATTTTTGAATAAAAGTTTTGGCCTCTTTAACTTTTTTACTATTTGTATACATTTGTTTTCACCACTTTAAATATAACACATTTTCATTAAGAATGACTAGTCCCAATTTTTTCTTGTTTTAAAGTATTGATTTTTTGTTTAAAAAAAATTATAATGGTTTTAAACGATGTAAGTTGGGAGGACACTTATGAAACTGAATAAAAAAGGGCAAGCACTTGTAGAATATTTACTTATAATTGCGGTTATAAGCGTAATTGTTGTAAGCGTAGTCAAATTGTTCGGTGGATATTTGCAAGATGCGATGACAAAGTCTTCTTGTAGACTAGTTGATAAAGAATACGTCGAAGGAAAAAATCCTGGGGAAGGAACGTGTCGTTAGGAGGGTAAATAATGCGACTACTCGATAGAAGAAATTGGTGGATAGTTTTACTTCTAAATTTTATAACGCTCGGATTATTTACTTTTTATATCGGAAAACTTTTAAGGGTTTATAAAAAAGATGCTTGGTATGCGAATAAATATTATTGGATACTGGGAATTATTTTTATGATTCCGTTTATGATTATGTTTTTGGTTTTCTATATTCAAACGGTAACGGCTGTAAGTAAAAAGCTTGGGCTTTTTGGTTATCAAGTATACAGTTTACCTTATCCATGGATTTTAGGGGTAATTGTTCCAATTATAGGTTGGGCAGTGTTTGGTGTGCTTTATATTTATGTTAGTCTATTTTATGCTTTTAGACTAGCTAAAGGAGCAGGTGAGGATTATTTAAAAAAATAATCTTTTTTTTAAATAACATTTACAAGAACAAATGTTTGTGGTATAGTTGTTATACTAGGAATGAAAAAAAGCCTAGGAATTATAAAATTAACTTTGGTTTTTAGACTGTTTAATGTTATAATTGATGAAGGTGGTTAGAAATGGCAAATAGAAGTGAACTTAGAGAAAAATGTATGACGATACTTTATCAAACAATCGTTTATGACAAAAATAAAATTCCTTATAAGTTAGATGATGTAATTCACGAAAATGTAAGTGTAGATAACGAATTTGTCAAGGAGATTGTTTACGGGGTTGTAACATATAAAAAGGAACTCGATGAGATTGCGAATAAATATTTAGATGGCTGGACAATAGATAGACTTGGAAATACTGATATTGCGATACTTAGAATGGGAATATTCGAACTTTTATATACAAAGACGCCTCCAGTGGTTGTAATTAACGAGGCGGTTGAGCTTTCTAAAAAATACAGTGATGATAGTGTTAGAAAGATGATAAATGGTGTTTTAGATAAAGTTTATCACAATAAGGGTGAAGAGTGATGGATGATAAATATTTAAGTGTATCAGCTTTAACAAGGTATTTAAAAGCTCAGTTTGATTCAGATCCTAATTTAAGACATGTATTTTTAAAAGGTGAAATTTCTAATTTTAAAGCTCATACAACAGGACATCTTTATTTTTCAGTTAAAGATGAAGGCAGTAAAATTAATGCGATTATGTTTAGAAGTAATGCAAGTAAGCTTAATTTTACTCCGGCGGATGGCTCGAAGGTTTTGATGGCTGGACGAATAAGTGTCTATGAACCGACAGGTAGTTATCAGATTTATGTCGATGAAATGGTCGAAGATGGCGTTGGTAATTTATATGTTGCTTTTGAAAAGTTAAAGAAAAAATTACAGGCTGAGGGATTATTTGATCAAAGTCATAAAAAACCAATTCCAAAGATTCCTAAAAGAGTGGGAATTATAACGGCAAGTACAGGAGCGGCAATTCGCGATATTATTACAACGATAAAAAGAAGGTTTCCTATTTGTGAGACGATTTTATTTCCGACTTTAGTTCAAGGTGATAATGCGAAAGACGATATTGTAAGGAATATTGAGAGAGCTAAAGATTATGATTTGGATGTTTTGATTGTTGGCCGTGGGGGCGGCTCTATTGAAGATTTATGGCCTTTTAATGAAGAAATTGTGGCACGAGCTATATATAACTGCGATATTCCAGTAATCAGTGCGGTTGGACATGAAATTGATTTTACGATAGCTGATTTTGTTGCTGATTTAAGAGCACCGACTCCAACAGCGGCAGCAGAACTGGCTGTTCCTAATATGAGTGATTTAAAGAGTCATATTAGTCAGCTTGGAATAAGACTTAATGAAGCTATTTATAAAAAAATAAATTATCAAAAGCTATATTTAGATTCAATTAAAAATTCATATGTAATTAAAAGCCCAATGATAATGTTTGAGAATAAAAAACAAAGTTTAGATTTACTTAAAGAAAAGATAAACGAACTTGTTTTACGAAATATTCAAAATAAGAAAGACAAATTAGATTCGCTTAGAAATAGTTATATATTAACTAATCCACAAAATATTTATAAGGATAAAAAAGTTGAACTTAAAAATATTATCGACAAGCTTAATTTACTTAATCCTCTTAATGTTTTAGGTAGAGGTTATAGTATTAGTTATGTCGGTGGTAAGGTTTTAAAAAGTATTTCTTTAGTAAAAGAAAATAGTGAGGTAGACGTTAAACTTAGTGACGGAACACTAAAGACAGTTGTTCAAAAAATAGAGAAGGAGAAGTAATATGGAAAAGAAGGAAAAAAAGAAATTTGAAGATAAGGTAAAGGAATTAGAAGAGATTGTGGCAACGTTAGAAAATGGGGATGTTTCTTTAGATGATTCTATTAATAAGTATACAGAGGCAATGAAACTTGTTAAAGAATGCGATGATGAGCTTAAAAACATCGAAGAGAAAGTGAACAAGATTGTCAATGAAAATGGAGAACTTGAAGATTTTGAAGTCAAAGAGTAATTTGACTTTTTTTTGTCTTCAAAAAATGATAAAATGATTATAGTAGGTGAGAAAAAATGAAAAATGGATTTACACTAGCTGAACTTTTAGGAGTGATTGCAATTTTAGGAATTATTGCGATGATTACAGTTCCTGTTATCGATAGATCACTTGATCAAGGAAGAAGTAATTTATCTAAAGCGCAGGTAAAGCAATTAGAAAAGGGTTTAGAGGATTATTATGCGGAACATATAAGAGAACTTCCTAAAAATATCGGCGACCGGAAGTGTATGAAAATAAATGATTTACAAAATAAAGGTTATTTACCTTTAGATATAAAAAATCCAAGTACCGGAGATAATTATTCGAGTGTAGCTGAGGTTTGTGCGAAAAAGACTGGTGATAACAATTTTGAATATGAGGTGGATTTGCATGAATAAAAAAGGATTTACGCTAGTCGAACTTTTAGCGGTTATCGTATTACTTGGAATTATTGCGATGATTACAGTTCCAACGGTTTTAGATTCAATGAATGATTCTCGAAGAAAAGCTTTACAGGATACAGCTTATTCAATTGTTCAAGCGGCGACAAGTTATCAAGCTAAGTTACAACAAGAAGGGAAAAAGTCAACATTTACTTTAGACTTTTCTAAAAGTGCGGATAGAGATGTGTTAGAAGTTAAAGGAGAACTTCCGGATGCTGGACAGGTAAGTGTGGATGTGAATGGGAAAGTGTCTTTAGCTTTATGGAGTAATGATATTAAAACTTGTGTGACAAAAAATAAGAATAGCAAAAATGTCGTCATTTCAGATACTATTACTAGCCAGAGTGGGTGTGTGATTAAGTGATGAAACTAACTAAAGCTGGTAAGGTTGGACTTGTTTTTGTTATATTGGTAATTTTATTGGTTGTTTTGTTTATATTTTTAATAATTAAAGAGCCAGCAAAAAAGGTAAGTTATTTAAATATTAAAAAAGATGATAATAGAATTATTTTAGATGGTGATTTTGTAACTTATGTGAATTTAAATAATGATTATGCCGAGCCTGGTTATAAGGCTTATGAAGGTAATAAGGATGTTACTAAATCAGTGGCTGTGACATATTTTGATGAAGATGGACAAGTTTTAAATATCGATACAAGTAAAGATGGTAGTTATACAGTTAGATATGAGGCTTTGATGAATGGAAAAATTGTTTCGGCTCAAAGAGTTGTCATAGTTAGCGATAATAAAAAGCCAGATATAACATTTCCTAAAAAAACGGTAATAAATAGTTTGGATGTTTATAATTATGATATTTATGATGGAGTTATAGTTAAAGATAATTCTGGAGAAGTTGATTATGAGTGTAAAAGTAATTTAAAGGCATTGCCTGGTGAGTATTTGGTTAAATGTAAAGCGAGTGATAAATCCGGGAATAAGCGTCTGCGCAACAGAATTATTAAAGTAGAACCAGCTATAGTTTTTGATTATAAAAATAGTTTGAAGATAACTTATCCTGAAGGTGATTTTGAATATAAATATAGTTTAGATAACGGGGCTACTTGGAATGAAGCTCAAAGGGTGACGATTTTAAATAATAGAGGTAATATTATAGCTGGGGTATTTAAGAACGGAGAATTTTTATATTCAAGTACGTATTTTGTAAAATGAGATTAAAAAAAGCGCCAAATTGGCGTTTTTATAATTTTCGATATAAACCGATAGCTTTGCCTAAAATTGTAACATTATCTAAGATAATAGGTTCCATTGTATCGTTTTCTGGTTGTAAACGAATATGACCGTTTTCTTTGTAGAAAGTTTTAAGGGTTACTGTGTTTTCATCTGTCATAGCTACGACAATTTCTCCGTTACGGGCTGTATTTTGTCTTTCAATGATAACAATGTCACCATCAAATATTCCAGCGTTAATCATCGAAGTTCCATCGACTTCAAGAGTAAATACTTCTTTGCCTTTTGGAAGTAGATAGGTTGGTAATGGGAAGTATTCGTCTGGTACTTCAATGGCTTCAATAGGTGATCCAGCCGCTGTTTTGCCGAGTAAAGGGACTTCAGAAACTAATTCATTTTCTTTGTCAAATTCATTTTTAACGAGCAATTCGATGGCTCTATTTTTAGAACCGTCTTTTTTGATGAAACCTTTGGCTTCAAGATTGGCAAGATGAGCATGAATGGTTGCTGGAGATGAAATGTTTAAAGCTTTACCTATTTCTCTGACAGTTGGTGGATAGCCATGTGAAACAATATACGTTTTGACGTAATTTAAGACATCGGTTTGTCTTCTGGTTAATTTTTCCATATAAACCTCCTTTTAAAGTATTCTGTACACATTTTAACACGTTTTGTTATAGATGTCAAACATTTGTTTGATTTTTCCAAAATACGAACAAATGTTTTGAAAACGTATTGACACGAACATATATTCGTAATATAATTTAAGTACAAGAGGAGGGATAAAATGGAAATGTTAAAAAGCAAACCAATTATTGCATTAATTATTATGATTTTGGGGGTGAGTTATTTTTCCGCTTTAGATACCTTCAATAATAGTGGAGTACAAAATCAAAAATCATCCGAATCCATTAACGCGCAAGCGTAATTTTTTTAGGTAGTCATTTTTAAATGACTTTTTTTCGGTACGTGTTTAATACAGAAATATTGATTATTAAGTTTTTTTAGAATATAATGGTTTTGGAGTTAAATTAGAATCGAGGGATAATATGGATGAAAAAGTAATTAATAATATTAAGTCTTTGGGAATCGATATGATAGAAAAGGCTAAAAGTGGACACCCAGGTATTGTATTATCGGCTGCGCCACTTATTTATACGGTTTTTGCGAATTATTTAAATATTAATAAAGATGATCAGGGTTGGATGAACCGTGATAGGTTTGTATTATCGGCTGGCCACGGTTCAGCTTTACTTTATGCTACTTTGTATATGGCAGGTTATTTAAAACTTGATGATTTAAAGAAGTTTAGGCAGCTTGGAAGCATTACGTCTGGACATCCGGAGTATGGAGTTACTCCAGGTGTTGAAATGAGTACGGGCCCGCTTGGTCAAGGGATTGCGTCAGCTGTAGGAATGGCAATGGCAGAGAAACATTTAGAGGCTAAATATCCAAAGCTATTTAATTATAAGGTTTATGTAATTTGTGGCGATGGAGATTTAATGGAAGGAATAAGCTATGAAGCTTCTTCTTTAGCTGGTAATTTAAAGCTTAATAATTTAATTGTTTTATATGATTCAAATCGCATTTGTTTGGATGGAGGCACTGATAAGACTTTTAGCGATGATGTGCCTTTGAGGTTTAAAGCATTAGGGTTTAATGTTATTGAAGTAAATAGTGATTACAAAGAGATTGATTCAGCTTTGCAGAAGGCCCAAAATAGCGATAAGCCGACACTAGTTAAAGTAAATACGATTATCGGCGAGGGTTCTTATTTAGAAGGAACTAATAAGGTTCATGGCGGAGCTTTAGCTGAAGATGATTATAAGCAATTAAAAGAAAAACTTGGTTTTGCTTTGCCTTTTGAAGTTTCAGAAGAGGCAAAAAAAGAATTCGAAAATAAAATTCAAACTAGGTCAATTAAAAAGTATAATGAGTTTTTGGATAACTATGAGAAATATGCGGATAAGGATTTAGAATATTTTAAACGTGGAAGAATCAGTTACAGTATTGATAGAAGTGATTTTGAAGTTAAAGATGTTCAAAGTACAAGAGATAGTAGTGGAATGGTTTTAAATCATTTAGCTAAACAAATCCCAAGTTTATTTGGAGGTAGTGCGGATTTATCAAGTTCAACGAAAATTTATTTAAAAGATATGGGAGATTTTTCGGCAACTAATTATTTAGGACGAAATATATGGTTTGGTGTTAGAGAACATGCAATGGGGGCTATTTTAAACGGATTAGCTCTTAGTGGCTTCAGAAGTTACGGTTCGACATTTTTTACTTTCTCTGATTATGTAAAACCGGCAATGCGTCTTAGTGCGTTTATGAATTTGCCAGTTACTTATATATTTACTCATGATTCAATTAATATTGGAATGGATGGTCCAACCCATCAACCGGTTGAACAACTTGCGGCGCTTAGAAGTATGCCTAATATGACGGTGTATCGGCCAGCCGATTTAAACGAGGTTATTGGGGCTTATGAGAATATTTTAGATAGAAAAGAACCTAGTACTTTAGTTTTGTCTAGAATGGCAACACCTAATTTGAAAGAGACAAAAGCAGAAGCTGTAAGTAAGGGAGCTTATATTTTGAAACATGAAAAAGGTGAACTTAAAGCAATTTTGATTGCAACTGGTTCGGAAGTTTCTTTGGCGATGGATGTAGCAGAGAAATTAGATGAGGGTATTAGAGTTGTAAGTATGCCTTCGATGGAATTATTCGATAGTCAGAGTGCAGAATATAAGAGAGAAGTTTTGCCGAAGGTAAAGACGTTCTTTATCGAAGCAGGTAGTTCTTATGGTCTTAGTAAATATGCGAGTGGCGAAGATTACTTGATAACAGTAGATAAATTTGGGGCAAGTGGTAGTACGAAAGATGTTTTAGATTATATGGGATTTAGTTTAGAGAAAGTTTGTGAAAGAGTTAAAAAAATGTTGTAATTACATTGATTTTCTAGTAAAATTATAAAAAGAGGAGGATTGAATATGGATTGGGGAGCACTTTTGCTTGATTTACTTAAAGTTGTAGGAGGATTAATTGTTGGGATAATTATCGGTTTCTTTATTGCAAGAAAGGTAATGAAGAAACAATTAGCTGAAAATCCACCGATTAATGAAAAAATGATTAAAGCTATGATGAGTGGCATGGGTAGAACTCCTAGTCAGAAACAAGTGAATCAAATGATGAAAACAATGAAAAAATATATGTAATTTTTTGCCCATAGGAAGGTGATATTTAATGGCAAGCAGTGATTTTTGGGCGAAGTTTCGAACATTTTATGACGACATCGAAAATGAGTGTCTTATATTAAAAAATGGAATAGTTTTAAATAAATTCGACGATGGTGAAGCTTATACTTCATTTATAAAAAGGTCGTTTAGACAGTTGCTTTTGTTAGGAAAAGAAGGTAACTATCAAGCACAAGTTATTTTTAACAATTTTATTTTAGATAGAATGCATATAATGTATAGAATAAAAGAGATATCTGATAAGCTTAGGATGGCTTCTATGAACGATGGGTCACAGTTTACAGATGGAATGTTTATGAAAGCATATACATTTAAACATATAGAAGATATTTGTGAGGCGAGGTATGGGAAAGGAAATGTCTTAAATATTGATGCTGAATTTGTATATGAAATGTTTATTAATAATTATGCATCTTTTAACTGGGAAGATAAAGAAGAAGTATATGGTAATAGGATAAATGCTCGTCAGAAAATGTATAATGATTAAAAAATACTGCATTAAGCAGTTTTTTTTGTATTAATTCCAAGCATACTTCCAAATGTTGATGTAATAATTAAAATAATAAAGAATATTAAATTTTTAAATTCGAATTCTTGGAGAATAAGGCTTAAGATAAAGATAATAAAGGTTATAAATAGACCGATAAGAAGACCACTAATCCAGCCGTTTTTTGTTACACTTTTACCGGCAGTTAAACCACCAAGACCTACTGATAAAAGTGGGATTATCATTTTACATATTGTAAGGACTGGGTGGTTTAATAAACTAAAATAGTTTAGTAAGGTTAGAATAAGCGATAAAATCAAGAAAACTATAGTTGCAGTTAAAATGCCTTTTAATAAATTTTTTAGATATTTCAAACTAATCACCTATTTAAAATTATGTGATTAGTTTTTTAAATATACGAAAAATAGAATATGACTTGACGTAAAGCAAGAACATGGCAGTTGTATACGATTTTAAATATGTGTTATACTACTTATAATGAGAAAGTAGGGAAGTATATGAAAAAGGTAATAATTATAAGTTTGTTTGTTTTAGGAATGATTATACCTAATGTAAGTGTAAAAGCCTAACTTTGTTTAATTAGTTTGGCATGGATTACTAACCTTTGAGTTCCTTTGGTATCTTTACAAGTGGATAGGGTTAATATTTTATCGTTTGTATTAACAGTTCCACTAAAATCTATTTGACTACGGTTTTTGATGGTTGTTAGGAATTCTTGATAACTTTCATCTGTAAAGTCTGTGGTTATATAATAACTTTCTGGGTTAATTGTATAGATTGAGAATATTTGCCATAAAGTGTTTGAGGTTGGAGTTGATAGTTTGATGACATGGTTATTTTTATTACTATACCAGCTTTTGTTTAAAACTTTTTTAAGGCTACCAAAAACAGTTTGGTTAGAACGGCTATGACCATAAATAATGGTATTTTTACCAAATGTTGTCATATCATCTCGGTAATCGGCGAAAACCCAGCCGGCGGAATTTTGGGTTTTATCAAAAGCATGAGTTAGATAATATTTATTGTCATTTGTTTGGACAACGGGGTAATTGACGTTTGTGCCATTTACTTTAATAAAGGCTACGGTGTCACTATTTCTTTGTTTTAGAGTATCAAAATCAACATTTAACATATCCATTTTAATGAAGTACCAGTAATCGTCGGATTTATTTTCTGGGGGATTTACGTTTTCCGCACTTGGATCTTCTTTTTCTTCGACGACTTTTTTTATTTCGTCTTCTATTTGAGCAACTTTTTCATTGTCTTTGTGCCAGAAGAAGATCATTATTAGACAAATAATTATAGCGATTATAGAGATTGTAAAGATAACTATCCAAAATGCTTTTTTTATTTTTCTTTTCTTTTTGTTTTGACGATATTTTGTTCTGGTTATTTTTATATTAGAGTTATCGTTTATTATTTTTAATGATTTTGGATTTTTATCTATATTCTTTAGTTTGGTGGTTTTATTTAGGTTGTTCTTTTTTTCTAAGCTTCTTTTCTTTTTACTTGACACTTTTCATCCCACCTTTTACCTTTGAATATTATAACATGTAATAATTATTATTTAAAGGTTGACATTAAAAATTTTACTTTGTAATTTATTTGTTTACTTTGTGAAATTTGTATGATATGATGAAAATAGCAAAGGAGATTTGCTAAAGCGAAAGGAGAGAATATATATGAAAAAGGCTTTCAAAATGTTTTGTGGTTTGTTTATGTTTATGGCATTAGTTGTTCCTTTTAGTGGGGTTAATGCTATTAATGTTGACAATATTGGTGGAAAAGTTACTTCTAAAAATGAAGATGGCGTTTGGCATTTAACTTTGAACGGTGATGATACACAAGATTTAGAAATTAGAAGAGGTGAAACTGTCGTTTTAGATTTAAACGGTTTTACACTTACTAATTTTGCTGATGGATGTTCAACAATTTGGGTAAAACCTGGAGGAACATTAACAATTGTTGATAGTAAAGGAAATGGAGCAATTAAGAAATTAAATGCTTCAGGTGCTCCAGTAGTTAACAATTAAGGAACATTGACTGTAGAAGCTGGAACAATTAGTTCTAAAGGTGAAAAGAGTGCGGCTTTACTTAACAGTGGTACATTAACTGTAAGCGGTGGGACTATTACTGCTGAAGAAGATAATGTATTTGGTTTAGTAAATGAAGGAACTGCTGTTATCAATGGCGGTAATTTCGTTCAAGCTCATAATTTTTCAGTAGTAAATAATGCTAATAAAATGGAAATAAAAGATGGTAATTTTACTGTTGAAGATGGTAATACAGGAGCTTATTCTTTAATTACAAACCAAGGCTCAACTAATAACGCAACTTTAGAAGTAAATGGTGGAACTTTTAAGGCTAATAAAGGAGTATTCTATAACGACGGAGAAGATGAAATTACTGTAAGTGGTGGTACTTATTCTCATGATGTTAGTGCTTATTTAGCTGATGGTTTTGAAATGAAAGAAGAAAACGGAGAATTCGTATTAGCTAAAGAGACAGCTACTTCAGAGACTCCAAAAGATGAAAATGAACCAACACAAACAACTGAAACAGTTGAAAACCCAAAAACAAATGATAGTATTTTGCTAGTACTTGGTACTTTAGCTGTTAGTGGCGTGGTAGCATTTGTTGCAAAAAGAAAACTTTCATAATTTAAAATGATTACTGTAACAAGAAATTGTTACAGTTTTTTGATGTTTATCTAATTTTTGTGTTATAATATTTTGGCAAAGCGAGATGATTATTAATGAATGATAAGTTGTTTTATGATAGAATTGATTATATTTATAAAAATTATGTAAAAAAGGGAATACCTATTCCTATTACTAAAAGTTCGGATGTTTTTGAAGAGGATAATGTTAGAATTGGTTTGTGGTTTTATACGAATAAGAATAAAATCGAAAGTTTAGCTTTAAAGGGAAATGATGAAGCTTTATCTTTACTTAATGGAACAGCTCAGATGATAAAGTTGAAGGATAGAATAGATTATATTTTCGATAACTATACGGTTAACGATAGATTTGTGGGTGCGAGTGATAGTTTTCCAGATGGAGTTAAAATAAAACATTGGTTTAAAAGAACGGAAAATGTTTTACGTAAAATGGCTTTTGGTGGCGATTTAGAAGTGTCAGAAGTGATGGAGACTTTTAATATAAAAAAACCATCTAAAAGGATGAAGAAAGGTATAACTTTAAAAGATTCAAATTATGTTTTTGAACTTATCTTATTTATTTTGTATGAAGAAAGGCTTCCTTCTTCAAATGATTTGTTTGGTGATGGAGCTTCTATGGGAAAATATTTAATGCAAAAGCGGGAATTTATATTCAATAATAAAAGTAATGATTATATTCAACTTTTGAATGTACTTATAAGGCAAAAGGATCCAGATTATTTTAATGATGTAAAGGTTGAAATGGAAGTTAAGGAATATAAAAAGAGAAGAAGAAAATAAAATTTTATTTAATTAAAAGACTTTATTTGGATGTAAGTTATTTTATGGCTATAATAATAGATATTAAATCAGGGCTTTTTTAACGCATTTATATTGATGGAAAGTTGTACATAAGATGTTTAGGCTACTGGCAATGATTAGTCCCCAAAGACCAATGTGAAGGTATGAAAAACAGAAGAGAGAAATGGTTCTAACGACTGTTCCGATTAACGTTCCACGCATAGCTTCTTTGGCTTTGCCCATAGCTTGAAGGGAAGCGGTTAGGGGAGCTTGAATATAGTGCATAAGGGCAATAGGGGCAAGAACTTTTAAATATTCTGTTCCTTCATTTAGATTATATATAAGCTTTAGGGGAAGAGACGGGAACAATTCGAAAAAGATAGTTGCAGGAATACCAATTAAGAGCGATAAGGCAATGGCTAATTTTATTTTGCTTTTGACATATCGATAATGTCCTTGACTATGAGCTTTACTAATGTTTGGAATTAGGGCCTGAGATATGGCTAAAGTAAAAAATGAGGGAATTAAAACTAAGGGCATGATGTAACCACTGATGATTCCATATTCAGTAACGATGTAATTGTTATCATAACCGATATTTAGGAGAACATAAGTTAAAATAATTGGTTCAAAAAAGAAGCCGATAGATCCGATTAGGCGGCTGGCAGTTGTTGGCAGTCCAATAGAAAAGACATTTTTGATGTTTTTTTTATTTGGCTTTAAATCTTTTTTAGTTATTTTAAAGTTTTTAGGAATAAAGAAAAATAGAACAAGGATGGAAGTAAATTCACTGATAATGTTTACTAAAACGACGAAGGCAACGGCATATTCAAGCCCTTTTAAAATAAAAATTGGAATGCCGATAATTAAAGCGATTAATCTAACGATGTCTTCGGTTATGTTTGATAAAACGTGCGGAAGCATTTTTTGTTTACCAAAAAAGTATCCTCTTAAGATGCTGGAAATACTGATAAATGGAAGAACTAAGCCAATACTAATTAAGGCATAATATGCCCTTGGTTCGTTTAAGAGGTTTTGACTTATGTAGTGCGAGGTTAGGAAGAGAAAAATCATTATTATACTGTTGAGTAATAAGGATATTGGAATAACTGAAAAAACTAAATTTTTGTTGTTAGTGTTTTCTTCGGCAACGAGTTTACTGATGGCTACTGGGAAACCTAACTGAGCAAGGGCAATTAAAAGAGTGAATGTCGGTGAGACTAACATATAGATGCCCATGCCTTCAGGTCCAATTAACCGGGCTAAAACGATTTTGATGAGCATGCTGATAATTTTAGTGATAAGTCCGCCAAACATAAGTAAAATAACTGATTTTAAAAAGATATTTTTTCTCATATTAAAATGTATGAAAAAGTTTCTTTTTTATTTGTAAACCTTTTAAATTATTTTATTTTAATATATAATATTTATGGATGTAATGGAGGCATAAGCATGGATTTAGAATTTAATAGTGAAGCGGATTTATATAAAAGGTTAAAACCTGCTTTAGAGAGTAAGCTCGATGAACTAAAAAGGAACAGCTATGGATATTTGAAGATAGAAGATATTTGGAATTATTTAAAAGATACAAAATGGTTACATAGTAGTAATTTATCTTTAAACGAAATGGTCAGTGATATTTTAAATTGTGATAATGAACTTGTGGATGATTATTTTAAACAAAAGATAAGTAGAGTATCAAGGAATGTGTATTTTGAATAGGTAGGATTTTAGATGAAAAAGAAAAGTATTAAAGGAAATGTTTTTTTAGTTTTAATTTTACTTGTAGTTTCTATTCTCATATTAATTCCGGTTCTTATTAATTTAAAGCTAGGTCTTGATTTGCAAGGTGGTTTTGAGCTTTTATATAAGGTGGAAAGCTTAAACGACGATACAAAAGTCGATGAAGATTTGCTTAGGGCAACAAAGCAGACACTTACAAAAAGAATTGATGTTTTGGGCGTCACCGAGCCAACAATTAGTATTGAGGGTGATAGAATTAGAGTTCAACTGGCTGGAGTTACAAATGAAGATGAAGCACGAAGTGTTTTATCTCAAACGGCTAGTTTAACATTTAGAGATACTAATGATAATTTATTAATGACCTCATCTGTTTTAAGAAGTGGTGGGGCGAAGGTAAGTACTTCAGAAAATGGAAGACCAGCAGTCGCACTTAGTGTTAAAGATAATGATAGTTTTTATGAGGCAACTAAAAAGGTCAGTGAAATGAGCGACAATAGGATTGTAATATGGCTTGATTTTGAAGAGGGACGAGATTCTTTTAAAGAGGAAGAGAGTATGTGCGGTACAGAAGGCAGTTCTTGTTTATCAGTGGCGACAGTTCCGCAAGCTTTTAGTAGCGATGTTATAATTCAAGGTAATTTTACGGAAAATCAAGTTAGAAGTTTGGTCGATTTAATCAATTCTGGTAGTATGCCAGCTAAATTAACTGAAGTTTCTAGTAATAGTGTGGGAGCTTCTTTTGGGTCAAATGCTTTAGTTAAAACGGTTACGGCTGGAATTATTGGAATTAGTTTAATTATTATTTTGTTAATTGTTTTATATAGATTTTCAGGATTTGTGGCTAGTGTGGGAATCATTATTTATACTGCACTTTCATTCTTAATTTTCTGGCTTTTAAATGGAACGATGACTTTACCGGGAATTGCTGCAATGATTATTGGAATTGGAATGGCTGTAGATTCTAATGTAATTAATTTTTCACGAATTAAGGATGAACTTTATGAAGGACATGATTTAAAAACAGCGTATGATAATGGTAATAAGGCATCTTTGGGAACAATTATGGATGCGAATATTACGACTTTGATTGTGGCAATTGTATTATTTGCTTTAGGTCAAAGTAGTGTTAAAGGGTTTGCCACTGTTTTGATTATAAGTATTATTTCAACAATGCTTATAATGGTTCTTTTAGTGAGATGGTTACTTAAGAAATTTGTTCAAACAGGATATTTTGATGATAAGCCTAAAATGTTTATTGGAGTTAAGAGGGAAGATATTCCAAATCTTAAAAAAGGTGAAAAAAGAACTAAATATTTTTGGCAGAAAGTTGATTTTGTTAAAACGAGAAAAGTGTTTGTCATTGCAATGGGAATTATTATTTTTGCTGGTGCAGTGATGATTGGAACTAAAGGTTTATCTTTAGGTGTAGATTTTAGAGGTGGAACTTCAATTACTTTGGATACGAAGGAAAATTTAAATAGACGAGAATTAAGCAAGGATGTTAAAAAACTCGGATATGAAATGTATGCTTTCGAGAAACAAAGTGATGGTTCTTATGCAATTAAAATAAACGAGACAATTCCGGCTAAAAAGACAAGTGAAGTTAAGGATTACTTTAACGAAAAATACGAGGCTTCAACGGATATCGGAATTATTTCAGATATGGTTAGAAATGATTTAATTAAAAATGCAATTTTATCACTTGTCATTGCAATGGTGGCTATAATTATATATATTTCTTTAAGGTTTAAATTCGATTATGGAATTAGTAGTATAATTGCTTTAATTGTCAACGTTTTAATTACGATGGCTTTCTTTGGAATATTTAGGTTTGAAATTTCAAATATATTTATTGCAGCTATTTTGTCAATTATCGGTTATTCTGTTAATGATGTTATTATTACTTTCGATAGAATAAGAGAAAACTATGGCAAAATGAAAGTTAGAAATAATAAAGATTTGATTAAAGTTGTCAATGAGAGTTTAAGAGGTATTTTAAATAGAAGTATTGTAACAACTTTAACGGCAGTTATTCCGCTTGTATGTTTGATACTTTTCGGTTCACATGAAATTTTAAGTTTCTATATTGCAATGCTTGTGGGTATGATTACTGGTGTACTGACTTCATTATTTGTTGCAAGTCAGATTTGGCTGGAAATTGAGAAGAAAAATAGAAAGAAACCTAAAAGAGAGAAAAAAGACATTGAAGAAGTTACGGAAATTGAGATAAAGGGAATAAACGCTTAAAAGAGGTGACTATAAATGAAGTATCAAAAGAATATAACTTTTGAATCATTAAAAAAAAGAATTTCATCTTATATAACGGATGAAAAGGAATTAAATTTAATAAGTAAAGCTTATAAATTTGCCGAGGAGAAACACTTTGGGCAAAAAAGATTAACGGGTGATGATTATATAATTCATCCGCTTAATGTAGCTTATATTTTAACAAGTATTAAGGCAGATGCGGATACTTTATCAGCAGCTTTATTACATGACGTTATTGAAATGTGCGGGGTTAAAGAAGAAGAGATTGAGAAAAAGTTTGGCAAGAATATTGCTTCTTTGGTCAAGGGGGTAACGACATTAAATAGGCTTAATTTTTCAGGTGATAGCGAGGCGGTTATCAATAATCAAAGAAAAATATTAGTTGGTTTATCAGAAGATGTTAGAGTTATTATTATTAAGCTTGCCGATAGGCTTAATAATTTACAAACGATGTATGTACTTAGTCCAGAAAAGCAGAAGGAAACAGCTAAAGAAACTTTGGATATTTTAACGCCGATTGCTGATAGATTAGGAATTAACAGTATTAAGCAAGATTTGGAAGAATATTGTCTTAGATATTTAAAGCCTGATGAATATTATGATATTGTCGAGAAACTTAATGCGACTAAAGCCGAGAGAGATGAAGCTGTTAGAAAGATGATCGAGGCGGTCGATGATCTGCTGAATAAGCATGGAATTAAACATGAGACAAAGGGACGTTCAAAGAGTATTTACAGTATTTATAAAAAACTTGATAAAGGAAAAAGGTTCAGCGATATATATGATTTACTTGCACTTAGAATTTATGTCGATACAGAACAAGAGTGTTATCAAGCACTTGGAATTATTCATTCAAAATTTAAACCAAAACCGAAGAGATTTAAGGATTATATTGCAATGCCTAAGACAAATATGTATCAGTCACTTCATACGACGGTTTTTGGAGTAGATGGTCAGCTTTATGAAATTCAAATAAGGACTTATGATATGGATAAAGTAGCTGAGTATGGTATTGCTTCACACTGGTCTTACAAAGAAAAAGGAAGTAATGTCAAGGCAGCTATGCAAAACGATATGGAAAAGAAGTTACAGTTTTTCCGAACGATTATGGATTTAAAAAATACAGAAGAAGATCCGGAAAAATTTGTAAATACAGTTAAGGAAGAAGTTTTTCATAATACAATTTATGTATTTACGCCGAAAGGTGATGTTATAGAGCTTCCTAAGGGGGCAACTCCAGTTGATTTTGCTTATAAAGTTCATTCAAGCGTTGGTGATCGAACTTCTGGAGCGATTGTCAATTCAAATATGGTACCTTTGGATTATGAGTTACATAATGAGGATATCGTTAAGATAATTACAAATAACAAGTCACCTAGTAGAGAGTGGTTAAAGTTTGTTAAAACGACACAGGCTAAGAATAAAATAAAGGCTTATTTTAATAAGGCAAATAAACAAGAGAATTTGAAAAAAGGCGAAGATATTTTAATAAAAGAGCTTAAGAAGAATAAAATTTCTTCAGCAGAATTTTTCGAAGAAGAAAATTCTAAAAAGTTACTAGCTGAATTAAAATTTAATTCATTCGAAGAGTTATATATTGCTTTAGGTAGTTCAAAATTAACTGCTGAAGCGGTGATAGCGGCAAATAATAGGCAACTTCCAAGTAAAGAGGAAAAGGTTTTAGAGAAAATTAAAGGAAAAGAAAAAAGAGAGTTCTCTAATAGTTTAATTAGAGTTCCAGGTATAAATGATATAAAGGTTAATTTGGCAATGTGTTGTTGTCCAGTACCAATGGATAAAATAATTGGCTATATTACAAAAGGTTATGGAATTACAGTACACAGAATTGAATGTCCAAATGTAGCTAAGTTAGATGAAAGACTGATTAAGGTTGAATGGAATAAAACTAATGAGAAGGTGCCGACAAATATTTTAATTAAATCTAATTTGGAAAGTAATGTGATAATCGATGTGGTTTCAAAGGCAAATAATAATGAAATTACAGTTAGTAGTTTTAATAATCATAGAATGAAGGACAGTAATACTTTAGAACTTACGGTTTTAGTTAAAGATAAGGAACAACTTGATAAATTTATTACATCTTTGGAGATGATAAATAATATTATTAGTGTAGAGAGGGAAATGAAATGAGAGTACTTGTACAACGTAGTTTAAATTCAAAGGTTACGGTTTCAGGAAAGGTTACTGGCGAGATCGATAAAGGATTAGTTGTTTTAGTTGGTTTTACAGAAGGTGATTCGGAAAAAGAAATTGATTATTTAGTAAATAAGGTTGTTGATTTGCGTATTTTCGACGATGAAAATGGTGTTATGAATAAATCGCTTTTAGATGTAGGAGGTAGTGTTTTAAGTATTTCGCAGTTTACTTTGTATGCTGAGACTAATAAAGGAAAAAGACCTAGTTATGTTAAAGCTTTGAGAAGTGAAGAAGCAACAAAGCTTTATGATTTGTTTAACGAAAAGTTAAAGAAATTTGTGCATACAGAGACGGGAATTTTTGGGGCTGACATGCTCGTTTCTATTCAAAATGATGGTCCGATTACGATTTTATTAGAAAGTAGATGATATAGTGATTAAAAATAAGCTAGATTTTAAGTTAATCAATATATGTCTGCTTTTTTTAATCTTTTATTTTATTTATCAAACGAGTGATTTTTGGCTTGGAATATTAAATTTAATTTGGAAAATTATTTTGCCTTTTTTAATTGCTTTGGCAATTGCTTATGCTTTTTATCCATTTATATGCGCTTTAAGAAAAAAACATATACCTAAAAGTTTGGCTATTTTTATAGTGGTAGGTGGGGTTTTAGGTATATTAGGTTTAGTTATTTATTTAGTAACGCCATTATTTTTTTCACAAGTAGCGAGTTTATTCAGTGCGATTATTTCTTTTTTAAGAGAACTTTCAAATAGTTATAATATAGATATAAAAGTGCTACAAAATGCTTTAACAACGACTTTTAATGAGACTTTATCGAAGATAGGGGCATATATTTCTGATGGAGCATTTAGTTTTATCGGAATTTCAATCGATTATATTTCAAAAATTATAATAATTTTAGCGGCAACTATTTACTTTTTGAGCGATATGGATAAAATAAGAGACAGTGTGAAGAAATTTTTAAAAAGTTCTTCGCGCAAGGCGTATGATTATTTTAAAACTTTAGATGACGAGATGCGAAAATATTTAACTGGTTTTTTAAAGATAGTTTTAATTTCGCTAATCGAATATACTTTAGTTTATACGCTTATTGGACATCCTAATGCAATTTTATTAGGTATTTTGGCGGCTTTAGGTAATTTGATTCCTTATTTTGGCGGGATTATTACAAATATTATGGCAATGGTAACAGCTTTTGTAATAAGTCCAGTTTTATTTATTAAAACTTGTATTGTATTTTTAGTTTTTTCAGCGGTTGATGGATATGTAATTAATCCGTTTGTTTATGGAAAAAGTAATCAAATTCACCCACTGGTTGTAATTATTTCGGTTTTTGCAGGTGGTATTTTAGCTGGAATTTTGGGAATTGTGATGGCAATACCAGTTTCAATTATAATAATTGCAACTTTTAAGTTTTTTAAAGGTGACATTGTCCAGATGAAAGAGAAAAGGAAAGTGAAGTATCATGTATATAAGAAGGTTAGATGATTTAGTTTTTAAGAAAGGCGATGTAGTTTGGTTAGATACCGATGAAGATTTTGCTACTGATTTTCAGGCACAAGGTTATATGGTTATAGCTAAACCAATTTTAAATTCAGGTAATTTAACGGTTTTAGATTATTTGAAAAAGGTTACAAATTATGAACACTTATATCAAAAGGTTATTACAAATGATTTAACGAGTTTGGATGAAAAGAAGTTCGTTTCTCTTGGTGGTTTTAATTTTTATCAAGAAATTTTAAATGCAATGGATAAAATGAAGGTTAGAATCAATTTAAAGGATTATGTTTGTGATTTAAATAATTTAACGAAGACAGCTTTGTTATTTTTAGGGGCAAGGCTTGTTAATCAAGATAAATTTTATTTGGATAATATCGATCTTAATTTAAATGAACAAGCAAAAAAATGGCTTATTGATTATATGAAGGACTCTTCTGAGGTTTATGTTATTAAATCGGAAGATGCTGATTTTATTAGAAAAGCTACAAATAAGATTGTCGACTCTAATTTAGATGTTTTTGATTTTGGCTATGATGTTTATAACAGTTATATAAAAGAACAGCAAAATGCAAGATTAAAAGAAAACAAAAATGTCAAACGGAAAAGAGAGAAGATTGCTTCGCAACTAGATATGCTTTTGAGATGGAAAGCTAAGGGTGAGCAATACTGTCCAAAGGATAATAATAAAAGCCAAACTTTTAGAGCTAGTGAAGGTTTAGTTAAGACAACGAAGAGAATTGCTGAATTAAATGGTTTGTATGAAAGTCTTGAATATAAGCCAGAAATCGGATATGACTTTTTAAATGAGAATGGACTTCCGATTATTTTAGAGGATTTGATGGTTAATCGGGAAAAAATTAATGGTCAGATAAATTATGGAGAGGTTTTGTCTTTAGATGGTAAGGAACATGATTTAAGAATGTTTTTGGATGTTTTAAAGGGTAAGGTTAGACCTCTTAGTGGCGATGTTTATAATTTTACTGGTAGGGATTTTATAACTGATGACTTACAAAGTAATAGTGATTTGGAAAAGACTGTTTTTGAAAGGTTAAATTTGAAAAACAAGAGTTTTGATGATGTAACAAGGTTATTTGCTAAGTATGATATTCCAATTAATTTTGTTTATGAAATATATGGCGATTTAGATGTGAGAAGACGAGTTTTAGCAAATATTTTGAAATTAGGGTTTATGGATGAGGATAATTTGATAATTGAAAATGTAAAAGGATTAAGTGTGAATGAAGCTTTGTTATTAAAAGAGATGGTTAGTTTTTGTACGGGAACGGTTGTTTTAGATAGCAAAGTTACTTCGTCTGATAAGATTCTTGATTTATCAAGTGGATTATTTTCAAGAGGAAATAAGGTAAAAAGATTGACAAAGTAAGTGGATGACGGTATTATATTGTTAAAGGCGATGACCAAGGACAATACTTTTGATGATGTGTTTTAAAGAGAGTTAGTGGTTGGTGTGAACTAACAGACTTAGTTAAAGGTTACTACCTTGATGTTTAAGACAGAACAAGCTGAAAGATTAAAAGTCTTTCCGGGTAAAACCGTTATATAATTAAGTTACAAGGTAGGATGGTACCGCGATTATTCGCTCCTTATGTTTTAAGGAGTTTTTTTGTTGGATGAAAGGAGAGATTTTTTATGATTAATATTAAGGAGGATAAAAGACTTAATCCACTTAATCATAGCTGTGCGCATGTACTGGCTCAAGCAGTTTTAAGGCTTTATCCTAAGGCTAAACTATGGGTTGGACCAGTTATTCCCGAGGGGTTTTATTATGATATCGATATGGGTGATGTTACTTTAACGGAGGATGATTTACCAAAGATAGAAAAAGAAATGAAGAAAATCTGCAAGGATGGTAAGCGAATTGTTAGACATGAATTAACGCGCGATGAGGCTTTAGAAATGTTTAAAGATAATCCTTATAAGGTCGATATAATTAATAATTTGCCGGATTCTGAGGTGATTACAGCTTATAGTCAAGGAGAATTTACGGATTTATGCCGCGGGGGACATGTTGATAGTGTGAAAGAGTGCAAGAACTTTAAACTTTTAAAAGTTAGTGGTTCTTATTATAAAGGCGATTCTAAAAATAAAGTTTTACAGAGAATTTATGGGGTTTGTTTTGAGACAAAAGAAGATTTGGAAAGTCATTTACAAGAACTCGATGAGGCGAAGGAACGCGATCACCGGAAACTTGGCAGAGAGCTTGGAATATTTATGCTTTCTGATTTAGTTGGAAAAGGTTTCCCATTATGGCTTCCGAATGGTTTTACTTTAAGACATATTTTAAGTGAATATATTATGAATAAGGAGCTTGAGAATGGCTATGAACATGTATTAACTCCATCACTTGGAAGTGTTGATTTATATAAGACTAGTGGTCACTGGGATCATTATAAAGACGATATGTTTCCACCGATGAAAATGGATAAAGAGGAATATGTTTTAAGACCGATGAACTGTCCTCATCATATGATGATTTATAAAAATAGTTTGCATTCTTATCGTGATTTACCAATTAGAATAGCTGAAATTGCCCAAGATTTTAGGTATGAAGCAAGTGGTGCTTTATGCGGACTTGAAAGAGCTAGATGTTTTACGCAAAACGATGCTCATTTATTTGTAAGACCAGATCAGATTAAAGAGGAATTTAAAAAAGTTATCGATTTGATTTTGGATACTTATAAAGATTTTGATTTTAAGGAATATAGTTTTAGACTTTCACTTAGAGATCCTAATAATAAGGAGAAATACTTTGGTAATGACGAGCTTTGGGAAAGAAGTGAAAATGAACTTCGTGAGGTTTTAAAGGAATATGGAGTTGATTTTTACGAAGCTGAAGGCGAAGCAGCGTTTTATGGGCCAAAACTCGATGTTCAGGTTAAATCAGCAATTGGTCATGATGTTACTTTATCAACGGTTCAACTTGATTATCAACTTCCAGAAAAGTTTGATATTGATTATATTGCGGAAGATGGTAGTAAGCAAAGAGCGGTTGTTATTCACCGGGCGATTTTTGGTTCATTAGATAGATTTGTCGCATTTTTACTTGAGGAGACGAAAGGTGCTTTACCACTTTGGCTTTCTCCTATACAGGTTAGTGTGATACCAGTTAATAATGAGTATCATTTAGATTATGCAAAAGAAGTGGAAATGGCTTTAAGGAAAAATAAAATTAGAGTTCATTTAGATGGCCGGGATGAAAAACTTGGATATAAGCTTAGAGAGAGTGTAACTCATAAAATTTCTTATGCTTTAGTTTTGGGGGATAAAGAAAAAGACAGTAAAAATGTAAGCTTTAGAAAATATGGAACTGATGAACAAGGAACAATGAGTATTGATGAGTTTATAGAGATGTTAAAAAGAGATGAAAATTTGAAAAAATAATCATCTTTTTTTGTTTTTTAGGGAAAATATATGATAAAATGGAATAAGAGTAGGAGGCTATAGTTATGGGAAAGAGAGGATTTACACTAGCTGAAATATTAGGTGTGATAGTAATAATTTCATTACTTCTTATAATTATAGGCCCTTCAGTAATAAATAGAATAACAGGAACAAAGGGCGATGCAGCAAGTGCCGGAGAAGATATAGTGTTTAAGGCAACAGATGAGTATATAAGTGATCATCCGGAAGATTTTCCAAATGGGAAAGCGGGAAGATACTGCATAACAATAAAAGAATTACTTGATGAAGGAAAACTTGTACCAACAGGGATGCGAGATGGAAAAGAAATATATGTCGATAGTGTAAGTGGGAAAGACTATACAAATTTATCAGTAATGGTAACGATATATAGTAGTGGAATAAGGGATTACGAGATAAAAGAGGGAGATAAGTGTGAAGAATTAGCGGCCCTGCCAATAATTGATTTTTTAGTTGAACCGAGTGGAACGGCATGGGTAAAACAAAGAGTAGTAACGATACTTTATCCAAAGCTTAAAGATTATACTTATCAATATAAAATAGAAGATGGGAAATGGACAGATGCAGGAAGTTTAAGTGATTATAATGAGGAATATTATAGTAAGGTGCTTCCAGCGTTTACGAAGAATACAACTTTGTATGCAAGAGCTAGAGGGAATAATGTTATAAATGGAAGAATAGAGATAAGTAATATCGATAGTGAGAAACCAGTGGTAAGAAAAGTAAGCGTGCCAAGTGACTGGAGTAATAAAAATAAGACAGCAACAGCGACAGTATATGATGGAATAAGCGGAGTCAAGGCGTATTATTTAAGTACATCAAGTAATAAGCCATCAGAAAATAGTAGTGGATGGAAGAACGTAAATTATAGTAAAGGCGAGAAGACAATAAAATTAAATAATTTAAATAATGGGACATATTATTTATGGGTTAAAGATAAAGCCGGAAATATTAGTGATACGACAGATAAAAGTAAGTTTGTGGTAGATAAAATAGATAAAGAGAAACCAAAATGTAATATAAGTGCGAGTGGAACAAAAGGAAATAATAATTGGTACCGAGGAAATATAACATTAAATTTGAGTTATAGTGATACAGGAGGAAGTGGCGTAGATAAATATGGAATGGGAACGTCATCAAGTGTAAGCTATAACAGTAAGAAGAAAATGACACAGACCGGAGATACGCTAGGAATAACATATTATGGATATGTGAGAGATAAAGCCGGAAATACAAATAAATGTAATATAACGGTAAAGAAAGATTCCAAAGCTCCGACATGTAATGTAAAAGGATCTGGAACAAAAGGAGACAATAGTTGGTATCGAGGTAATGTCGATGTAAGATTGAATTATAGTGATAGTACGAGTGGAGTAAGTAATTATGGTCTTAGTACATCAAGTTCAGTTACATATAACAAGAGTAAATCAGCTACACAAACCTCAGATACAAAAGGAACGAAGTATAATGGATATGTTCAAGATGCGGCAGGAAATACAGGAAAATGTAATTTAAATGTGAAGAAAGATGCGACGAAGCCAACATGTAATATAAAAGCAAGTGGAACAGCTGGAAGTAATGGTTGGTACCGAAGTAATATAACACTTAATTTAAATTACAATGATGCGACAAGTGGAGTAGCTGGATATGGAATGAGTACATCGTCAGCAGCAAGTTACAATAGTAAGAGTACAATGACACAGACCGCGGATACGCTTGGAACAACTTATTATGGATACGTAAGAGATAAAGCTGGAAATATAAATAACTGTAATATAGGAGTTAAGAAAGATACAAAGGCTCCGACATGTAGCGTGAGTGGTTCTGGAACGAAGGGTGATAATAGCTGGTATAAGAGTAATGTTAATGTTTATTTAAACTATAGTGATAGTGGAAGCGGAATAAACAATTATGGTCTTAGTACATCAGGTTCAGTTACATATAACAAGAGTAAATCAGCTACACAAACCTCAGATACAAAAGGAACGAAGTATAATGGATATGTTCAAGATGCGGCAGGAAATACAGGTAAATGTAATTTGAATGTTAAGAAAGATGCGACGATGCCAACATGTAATATAAAGGCAAGCGGAACAGCTGGAAGTAATGGTTGGTACCGTGGAAATGTAACTATTAATTTAAATTACGGTGATGCGACGAGCGGAGTTGCAGGATATGGAATGGGAACATCATCAAGTGCGAATTACAATAGTAAGAGTACAATGACACAGACAGGAGATACGCTTGGAACATCATATTATGGATATGTGAAAGATAAAGCTGGAAACACGACAAAATGTAATGTAAGTGTTAAGAAAGATACAACGAAGCCATCATGTAGTGTAAATGCATCTGGAACAAGAGGAAATAATAATTGGTATAAGAGTAATGTTAATGTAAGCTTAAGTTATAGTGATAGTGGAAGTGGAATAAACAATTATGGACTTAGTACTTCAAGTTCGACTACATATAATAAGAGTAAATCAGTAACTCATACAGCAGATACAAAGAGTGTTAAATATAATGGATATGTTCAAGATAATGCAGGGAATACAAATAACTGTAATACAAGCTTTAAGAAAGATTCGACAAAACCAACGTGTAGTATAAGTGCATCAACATCAAGTAGTACGCTTGATTTAACACTTAAGATGACAGGGAAAGATGCGATGAGTGGACTTGCTTCATCACCATATTCATGGATTAATCAAAATAGTTTTGGAAAGAATAATACATATACAGTTAAGAAGAATGGAACTTATAATGGATATGTGAAAGATAATGCGGGGAATATAGGAAGCTGTAGTAGGAATGTAAGTAATGTAGTAAGAAAACCAAATAAACCAACGATAAGTAATCCATCAGGTGGGAACTGGGTAAATCATAGTTTCTCACTTACAGTATCAACAACAAGTCCGGCAAGTATTTTAGGATATTGGTATTACAGTTATGATGCGAAGAACTGGACGAGATATGACAAATCAGATTATAATTCATATGGAAAACAGACATTTGTAACATCACCTTATTCAGCCGAGAGGAATCAACCGACATATATAAGAGTATGTAATAAACAAGCTTCTGGGCCAAATGATATAGCGAATTGTTCAGATTATGCATCAACGATGATAAGAATTGATACAACAAAACCATCTTTAGGTTATAATCTTAGACTTATATATTATGGTAATGATATTGGAGCTGCCGAAAATAATGTATGGGCAAGAAATCAAATAAAGAGACAATTACTTCCTAAAGATAATGGAAGTGGGATTAACCGAGTTGAATATAAACAACAAGGGTCTGATATATGGTATACAGAAGGAAACGTTGATTACTGGTTAATGAACGAAGGAATAAATGATGCCGAATTTAGAGCTTATGACAATGCCGGTAATGTTAGTAATACTATTCATTTGATATTAAAAGTCGATTGGACACCACCAAGTTTTGATTCGAAAATTCACCGAAGGGACTGTAATTATGTTAGTTTGGGATATGATACTGGTTCATGGTTTGGTTATCGAATAAGTGATAATGTTTCTGGAGTTGATTATAATAGTAGTTCTTATGCTGAATATTGTTATACTGGACATAATATGGCAAGTTGTGGGGCAACATGTAGTTCAGGTAATCAATGGTCACATAGACCAAGTAAAATTTTTGGCTCTAGTGATAATAGATTTTATCAGGAGGCAAAGTTCCATGCGTTTACAACGGCAGTCAATGGTAATGCGGTAAGTACAAGTTGTGTTTTAGGATATTCAGTTATCGTAAATTATAAAGCTTCCGATATTGCAGGAAATGTCGCTACTAAGCAGGTAGTTTATGATTTTCCAAGAGACGGAAATGGTAATTGTTATAACTTTGGATAGTAAAATGAAAGGAGTTTTAGATGACAAATAAGAAAATAAAGATTATATTAATTATAGTTCTTGTGGTTTTGGTTATCTCTTTAGGAATAATTCTTTATTTAAACTATAGAAGTGGTAATGATGGTATTGGAACCGATTATAGTGAATTAACCGATGAAGTTACTAAACTTTATGTTAATGGTGGGACAAAGGAAGAACTCGAGAAGAAAACGGGCTTTGATAATATAGAATCTTTGAATATTATCACAGGTCCGGATTCTTATACGAGAGTTACACCAAGTAAGAGAGTTACTGATAAAAATAATTTAGATGATTATGTTAGTAAAGCGGCGGAGCTTTCTAAAAATTTAGAGAAAGAAATTAAAGATAATTTAGATTATTCTATTTTGGCATCTAATACTACTGGTAATGTAAAAACATATATGGTTACGCTTAAGTCTTATTTTTACTACATATACATGTTTGATTTAAATAATTTACAAGAGATTATTTTGACAAATTCTGGGCTTGAGGATAATGAGGTAAACGAATACAAGGCTAAGGTTAAGGCAATGGAGATTTTGGATAAGCATCTTGATAATTATCAAAATGAAAGTGATGAGACAACAGCTATTGTTACTTATACTTTAAATGATTCAGAAGCGACTAGTCAGTCTTTATACGATTATTTACTTATTTTAGAGGGTGAGAATTATCTTTATAATTGTGATACAGTAACTAATTTAATGGAAAATCAAAATCAGAGGGTTCAAGACTATTATAACTTTGGATTGAGTGAAGGTATTTTAGATAGTAATAATTTGCTTGGTTTATAAAAAGATGAAAAAATAATCATCTTTTTTTGTTTTTTAGGGAAAATATATGATAAAATGGAATAAGAGTAGGAGGTTATAGTTATGGGAAAGAGAGGATTTACACTAGCTGAAATATTAGGTGTGATAGTAATAATTTCATTACTTCTTATAATTATAGGCCCTTCAGTAATAAATAGAATAACAGGAACAAAGGGCGATGCAGCAAGTGCCGGAGAAGATATAGTGTTTAAGGCAACAGATGAGTATATAAGTGATCATCCGGAAGATTTTCCAAATGGGAAAGCGGGAAGATACTGCATAACAATAAAAGAATTACTTGATGAAGGAAAACTTGTACCAACAGGGATGCGAGATGGAAAAGAAATATATGTCGATAGTGTAAGTGGGAAAGACTATACAAATTTATCAGTAATGGTAACGATATATAGTAGTGGAATAAGGGATTACGAGATAAAAGAGGGAGATAAGTGTGAAGAATTAGCGGCCCTGCCAATAATTGATTTTTTAGTTGAACCGAGTGGAACGGCATGGGTAAAACAAAGAGTAGTAACGATACTTTATCCAAAGCTTAAAGATTATACTTATCAATATAAAATAGAAGATGGGAAATGGACAGATGCAGGAAGTTTAAGTGATTATAATGAGGAATATTATAGTAAGGTGCTTCCAGCGTTTACGAAGAATACAACTTTGTATGCAAGAGCTAGAGGGAATAATGTTATAAATGGAAGAATAGAGATAAGTAATATCGATAGTGAGAAACCAGTGGTAAGAAAAGTAAGCGTGCCAAGTGACTGGAGTAATAAAAATAAGACAGCAACAGCGACAGTATATGATGGAATAAGCGGAGTCAAGGCGTATTATTTAAGTACATCAAGTAATAAGCCATCAGAAAATAGTAGTGGATGGAAGAACGTAAATTATAGTAAAGGCGAGAAGACAATAAAATTAAATAATTTAAATAATGGGACATATTATTTATGGGTTAAAGATAAAGCCGGAAATATTAGTGATACGACAGATAAAAGTAAGTTTGTGGTAGATAAAATAGATAAAGAGAAACCAAAATGTAATATAAGTGCGAGTGGAACAAAAGGAAATAATAATTGGTACCGAGGAAATATAACATTAAATTTGAGTTATAGTGATACAGGAGGAAGTGGCGTAGATAAATATGGAATGGGAACGTCATCAAGTGTAAGCTATAACAGTAAGAAGAAAATGACACAGACCGGAGATACGCTAGGAATAACATATTATGGATATGTGAGAGATAAAGCCGGAAATACAAATAAATGTAATATAACGGTAAAGAAAGATTCCAAAGCTCCGACATGTAATGTAAAAGGATCTGGAACAAAAGGAGACAATAGTTGGTATCGAGGTAATGTCGATGTAAGATTGAATTATAGTGATAGTACGAGTGGAGTAAGTAATTATGGTCTTAGTACATCAAGTTCAGTTACATATAACAAGAGTAAATCAGCTACACAAACCTCAGATACAAAAG
>CALVRJ010000017.1 GCA_944358545.1 uncultured Bacilli bacterium
GCGGCTTGTTGTCTAGCAGCTTCCTCAGCAGCAGCTTGTTGTCTAGCAGCCTCTTCAGCAGCGGCTTGTTGTCTAGCAGCTTCCTCAGCAGCAGCTTGTTGTCTAGCAGCTTCTTCAGCAGCAGCTTGTTGTCTAGCAGCCTCTTCAGCAGCGGCTTGTTGTCTAGCAGCTTCCTCAGCAGCAGCTTGTTGTCTAGCAGCCTCTTCAGCAGCGGCTTGTTGTCTAGCGGCTTCCTCAGCAGCAGCTTGTTGTCTAGCAGCTTCCTCAGCAGCAGCTTGTTGTCTAGCAGCCTCTTCAGCAGCAGCTTGTTGTCTAGCAGCTTCCTCAGCAGCAGCTTGTTGATCAGCAGAAGAAGGAGCTGGTAAACTTTGGTCTACAGTTTGTTGTACATTTGGCTGATCACCAGTTATCTCATCAGCTAAAGCAACAGGTGTACCAACTACTCCACTAGCAAGTAAAGCAGTTAAAGCAGCAGTAGAAAGTGGAAGACCCACACTTGTAGCTAAATATCTAGCCGAATTATATTTGTTTGTTCTTTGTAATTTTCTTTTTGGCATATAATATCCCTCATTTCCTAATAAAACAACAAACATTAAGAATATCAAAGTAGTCTCTCTCGTTTTATGTGCGTTATAATAGCACTAATTATGTTATTTGTCAAATTTACACAATCAATCAAAATAATCACATATAAAACAAAAAATAAACAATTATAAAATTTAAGTTTTCATCAAACCTTCACAAATTAATTATACCAAATTTAAACCAAAAAAACCATAAATTTTAACAAGTTTACCATTATTTACAATAAAAAATTGAAAGTCATCTAAAACCTTCAACAATTTTCTTAAATTCATCCCCTCTTTGTTCGAAATTATCATACTGATCCCAGCTAGCACACGCCGGTGAAAGTAAAACTGTTTCACCTTCAGAAGAAATATTATAAGCTGCCTTTGTTGCCTCTTCTAAATTATCAGTAACCGTAACATCTATCTGGCATTCATCAGCAAACTTTTTAATTCTATTCTTTGTTTCCCCGTAACACACTATATTTATCACATGTCCTAAATAAGGTTTAAGTCCCTCAAAACTATGTCCTCTGTCAAGACCACCTAAAATCAATACAACATTATTATCAAACGACTTTAAAGCTGTAATAGTCGAATTAACATTCGTTGCCTTAGAATCATTATAAAAATCACGGCCGTGAATTCTTGTTACAAACTCTAATCTATGTGGCACACCAGCAAAATTATCTAAAACTTCTCTTATCACTTCCATAGTAATACCAAATTCAAAAGCCACTAACATAGCTGCCATAATATTCTCGTAATTATGCACACCTTTAACCCTTATATCTGAAACATTGACAACTTCTATATCGTTATAAACAATTCCTCGGCCATTAAAATAAATATCGGCATTATCAGAAGACTCTGACGAAAAATAAACCTTATGAGCTGGAATTTTTTTAGTTAGCTTTACAACCTCAGCATCATTCTTATTTAAAACCGCTAAATCTTTGTCAGTTTGATTGTTAAAAATTTTCATTTTAGCCCGTTTATAATTATCATAAGTTCCAAAATGATCTAAATGAACCTCACTCAAATTAGTCAAAACACTTATATCACACTTAAACTTATCTAAGTTGACAAGCTGATGAGATGATACTTCAATTACCAAAATATCACCATCTTTAACCTTATCGATAATACTACATAAAGGAATTCCAATATTACCAGCTAAATGAACTGGAAGTGAAGCTGCTTTAAGCATCTCATAAATAAGTGTTGTCGTTGTTGTCTTTCCATTTGAACCAGTAATTCCAATAATCTTCACCTTAGGCAAATACATATAGCCAACCTCAAGCTCTGTAATCACCGGTATATTAAGTTTATTAGCTCTAATGACCACTGGATGATCTAATTTTATTCCTGGATTTTTAATCACATAATCAAAAGAAGAATCAAAAACCTCACTTTGATTTTGTGTTATAACTACGCTTACACCTAAATTTTCGAGTTCTTTAATAAGATTATAATCGTCACATTTTATATCTGTAATCAAAACCTCATTATCAGAAGCCAAAAGTTTAGCTACAGAAACACCACTTTTACCCATTCCCAAAACAAACACTTTCTTATTCTTAATCATCTTGTAACCTCCATATATCAAAAAAGGTCTTAAAACCTTTTAATAATTCGTTCGAGTTCTGACTCTAATTTAGACTTCATAATACAATCGGCAAATCCATCTTGTAAATAATGAAGTTTAATAAATTCCTTACTATCATCGATCATAACGACCACCGGAATATTAAATTTCTTATTCTTCTTAAGCTCTCTTAAAACTTCTAAAGCACTATAAGTTGAAGTCTCATCATCTAAAATAATCAAGTCGAACTTGTGTTTTGCACCTATCTTTTCAATAGCGTCCCGGCCAAAAAGCGAACCACTTACATTAATATCATGCTCTTCTAAGAAAGAAGTAATTTTAGCTAGTTCCTTCGCATCATCATCGACAACCATAACTCGCTTGCCAGTATGTAAACTTTGTTCGTAAATCTCGAGCTTCCTTGTAATATCGCTTTCTTCTGTCTCGACAATTTTCTGTTCCAAAACAATAGTTACAGTCGTACCCTCATCGATTTCACTTTTAACCATTAAATTTCCACCTAAAACACCGACCAACTTTTTAACTGCCTTAAGTGATAAATTGTTACTATCTTTATCAAGCCCAATATCTTTTAAATCGGCAGGTTTTAAACTTAAAATATCGTTAACCTCATCAATTCCCATACCTTCGCCGGTATCACTTATCGTAATAATAAGTCTACATAAACTATATTTGACAATCGCACTAACATTCAAATGAATACTTCCTTTATTAGTGTGTTCCAAAGATTTATTCAAAACAGAAAGAAGAACCTGCTTAAGTTTAATTGAATCGCCATATAAATACTCTGGAATATTTCCATCAATAGATAAATTAAATTTCACATCATTCTTAAGCTCATCAGTAAATCTATATTGAACTTCTTTAAATAAATTAATTGCATTATATCTCGTATCATAAATCTTTAATGTTTTCGTATTCATCGTTGAAACATCTAACGCGTCATTAACTAAATAATCTATTTGTAAAGCATCATTATTAATAACCTTAATACCTTCCCTTAAAGTATCTACGTCCTTTTCAGTAAATAATCCTTTACTAAGTTCCACCATATCTTTAACTGGCTTTTTAATATCTTGAGTCATCCTAAATAAGAAATTAGAAGTATCTTCATTAGATCTATCCATTAATTTTTTATTCTTATAAAGTTCTTCAAGTAATTGAACATCTGGATTTTCAATCGTAAAGTACATCATACAACATACCAAACTCTCAGCAACCGCTGTAATAACTAATTCTGGATGAATAGCTTGCGTAATACCAGAAATACTTGCGAAAACCAAAAATACCCAAATTGGAATAGTCTTTTTCTTACTAATTTCTTTTCTCTTTATAATAAGAATTGTAAATAAAATAACCCCAACTATAAAAGAATAAATAAAAGTTACATTAATTGCCATACCAAAAGTATAATAAATTCTATCTTCAACATCACGGTAAAGCTCGTAAGGCATAATTATCGTAATAATTCCTGCAATAATACCGCCCCAAATAGCAACTAACCTCATAATTTTCTTACTCTTCTTCTTAAAAGCGATTTCTGTTAAATAAAGAAACATTAAAGTTAACCAAACTATAAAATAAATTAAATAAAACTTTAATATAAAATTACTAAAAACATGTGGAATAGCATCATATCTATATGATACTAAATCGCAAAACAATTGTAAAAACAAGCCTATCAAATTTGAAATCAGCATCATCACATATATCTTATTTTCATCTGTATTAAGTCTTGATTTTGAAAAATAAATAAAAATAAGACCAACTATATATATGATACTAAACAATACCAATAAAGTTAAATTAGTCATCATCATAATTAAACCCTCCTACTATCTTACATTTTACCACAATATTAAAAAAATTATCTACATAAAGATAATTTTTTTCCTTTTCCTTTAGTAAATTTATTGTCTAAATGTACAAAACCATCAGTTTCAGCTTTTAACGCTTCAATGTCTCTCTTGCCAGAACCCGCATATGGGAAATCTTTTCTAACCTTAAATTCTGTTGGAACCATATTTGCATTATCCGTCTTTGCATAAATTGACTCAGCAATCTTATCAAACTCGTCATCTAAGCTAACCTCGCCATTTATAAGAGACTTTTCAAAACTATCTTCAAATACAATATGTAAAGCAAGAGACTCTGTACCGTCCTCATTTTTCTTAGGTAAAACATCACAAATATTAATCTCTGGCAATTCCATAACAATAGATTCAACATCAAAATTATAAACCTTATTGCCATCGACCATTGTATAATCATTTGCTCTACCTAAAATAAACATTTCGCCTTTTTCGTTAACATATCCAATATCACCTGTTCGATTCCATTTAACCCCATCAGAATCAACATAGAAATATTCTTTATTAGCTTCTGGATTACGATAATAACCAAGCATACCACAAGGAGTATCAACATAAATCTCTCCTTTTTCATAATAAGGAAGTTTATTGTGATCATCATCGAAAGCATTGACAATAACTCCTGGAATTGGAACTCCAGATGAACCAGGAGTAAATTCATCACCCTGGGTTTGAGTCGTTACAGCTGCCCCACATTCACACTGTCCATAAGCTAAATAAATTTTTGCAGAACTACCATGTTCTCTAAACACATTTTCGATTTGTTCCTCAAGTTCTTCCTTTAAAGGTTCTCCTCCCTCAAACGGATAAACAAAATGACTCAAATCACTATTTCCAACTAACTTTTTATCCAAAAAGCCTTCGTACATACTAGTTGGTCCAACCGTATAATTAATCTTATTTTTAATAACATTCTTTACGAAGACATCTCTCTTAAACCTCGGATCCATAAATAATGAAACTCCATAAGTAAGTGGTAAATGAATTGAAGTACTAAGTCCCGTTGAATACCAAGGTGGAACCATTTGATAAAATTTATTTTGTCTAGATAAATCTACGTGCAAAGAAGCATATGCTTGCACAGAATTTTGAAAACTATCATTAGAAAGTAAAATTCCTTTAGCTGCCCCAGTCGTCCCACTAGAATATACCATCGCAAGTGGCATATCTTTCTCATAAGGAACTGTATCTGGAATTTCATGTCCCTTTCCATCCTTAATAAAATCATTCCATAATCTCTCGTCATTAACTCCTTCAGGCTTATACTTTTTAGAAACAAACCTAAGTGGTGAAGAATTTAAAGTTGGAATAATAATAACCTCTTTAATTCTCGATTTATGAATAGTATCTTTTACCTTATCGTAAAAATCACTCATAACAATCATGATGTCACTCTCACAATCACTAATTCGGTCAATCATTCCTTCCTTATCGAAAAAAGGCGCCATCATATTGACTACTGCTCCCATTTTTGAAAGTGCATAAAAAGCATATACCATTTCAGGATTTCCTGCTGAACAAATTGTTACGAAATCTCCTTTCTTAACACCGTATTCAGCAAACGCTTTAGCTGCTTTATCGACATTTTTAAAAAACTTGTCGAAATTAATTTTAGCCCCAAAATATTCTAAAGCTAAATCATGAGGATAATTAAAGTTATTACTAAGTACTTCTTTGTAAACCGTCCGCTTTGGTTTATCTTTGGAAAAAGCACTTTCCTTATAATAACTGTTCCAAGGCTTATCCAAATAAGGATAACCGGTCATATTATTATTTTGTAATTCTTTTTCTGACATAAAAATCTCCTTTTCCATCATAAGTATTACACCTTAATTGTAACCTTTTTTTATAAACAAAATCAATAGAAAATAACTAAAAAAAGATTTTTTTAAGTTAAAATGTCGTATTTTACAAAAAAACAGTAATAACTCACCTAAAAATATCTCTTAAAATAAAATCTCAAAAATAAAAAGCAAAAAAAGTATTGTCAAACACTAATAAATATGATAACATTATATTGTTCACGTTAAATGGCGAGATAGCTCAGTTGGCTAGAGCAATCGGTTCATACCCGATAGGTCGAGGGTTCGAATCCCCCTCTCGCTACCACTTTTGATTATTCTACTAGGCAAAAACCTAGTTTTTTTAAAAGAAAAAAATTTTAACTATATATCACAAACTCGTGATATATTAAAGTAAAAGAAGGTAGCACATATGGATCAAGAAAAAATTGGCAAAACAATTAAAGAAATAAGGCAAAAGAAAAAACTTTCCCAGCAAAAATTTGCCGACCTCTATGGCGTCACCTATCAAGCTGTCAGCAAATGGGAAAACGGCAAAAACATGCCCGACATTACTATTTTAAAACAAATATGTGAAGATAATAATATCGATTTAAATACTTTGCTTGAAAACAAAAAACAAAAGAAAAAACTAAAACCCATAATTATAACTTCCATAATAATTATCCTTATTATAACCATTATCATTCTAATTATCACCGGTCAAAACGAAAGTTTCAAATTTAAAACCTTATCCGCTAGTTGCAATAACTTTAAATTATATGGCTCTCTAGCCTATAATGACAGTAAATCATCTATTTACATTTCCAATATCACTTATTGCGGCGGAAAAGATAATAATGAATATAAAAAAATAAACTGTACCTTATATGAAAAAAATGGCAAAACTAAAACTAAAATCAGTAGTTATACCTCCAAAAATAAATCATATACCCTTGAAGAATTCTTGCAAAACGTCAAATTTCATATTGATGGTTACGAAAAAACATGTAAAGTCTACAAAGAAAACACTTTAGAATTAGAAATTGAAGCAACAACTAATACCAACGAAACCATAAGCTATAAAATACCGTTAACCCTTGAAGATAATTGCTAAAAAGATTGCCCTAAAAAGCAATCTTTTATAATACTCCAGAAATATTACCCTCACTATCAATATGCATATTTAAATAAGCTGGCGTTTTAGAAAGACCTGGCATTGTCATTACCTTGCCCATATAAATAACAATAAACCCTGCCCCGCTACATAATTTAACATTCGAAACATGCATTGTAAAACCTTGTGGAAAACCTAATTTCTTTGGATCATCACTAATAGAATACTGAGTTTTTGCCACGCATATTGGCAAATTTCCATAACCCATATCTTCTATTTTCTTTATCATATTCCTAGCCTCATCACTATAAACAACCAGCCCAGCATGATATACAAAATCCGCTAAACTTTTAACCTTATCATAAACATTTTCGTTCAAATCGTACATAAAATGAAATTCTTTCTTCTTATTAGCCATCTCGATAACTTTTCTGCCTAAATCTAAAGCTCCTTTACTTCCATCATTATACACTGTAACCACGCTAAATTCACATTTCATATCCAAAACAAATTTCCGTACCAATTCTATCTCTTTATCACTATCAAAATCAAACTTATTCAAACACACAATTACATTGTCTAAAAAATTTTTCATATTTAAAATATGAACCTTTAAATTATCAAGACCTTTTTGTAAACATTCCAAACTTTCACTCTTAAGCATATTCTTATCTAGACCACCATTATACTTTAAACTTCTTATTGTCGTATCGATTACAATAACATCAGGCTTTAACCCACCGACCCGGCATTTAATATCCATAAACTTTTCTGCCCCCAGATCAGAACCAAAACCTGCTTCTGTAACCACATAATCAGCATGTGAAATTCCCAGTTTAGTAGCCCTAATTGAATTACATCCATGAGCAATATTTGCAAAAGGTCCCCCGTGAATAATTGCTGGATTACCCTCTAACGTTTGTACTAAATTTGGCTTAAAAGCCTCCTTAAGCAAAATAGTCATTGCTTCGCCAACCTTTAAATCACGTACAAATAGTGGCTTACCATTTACATCATCAGCAATGTAAATATTATTTATTCTTCTCTTTAAATCATCTAAATCTAAAGCTAAACATAAAATAGCCATTACCTCGCTAGCCACTGTAATACAAAAATGTTCATCTCTATTAGCTAAACTAACATCTCTTAAAGCCCGGTCATTCATGTCTAAACATCTATTAAAGCAAATAGTTTCCGGATTAATTTTTAATTCATTACCTTGAAAAATATGATTATCAATAGCCGCACAAAGCAAATTATTGGCCGAAGTTACCGCATGAATATCTCCCGTAAAATGTAAATTAATTTCATCACTTGGTACAACCATTGCTTTGCCACCGCCAGTCGCACCACCTTTAATTCCAAAAACCGGCCCTAAAGAAGGTTCCCTTAAACAAACAGTACTTTTATATCCAAGACGCACCAAAGCATCATTAAGACCTATACTTACTGTTGTCTTTCCTTCTCCATAAGGCGTTGGCGAAGTTGCCGTCACCAAAATAAGTTTCCCTTTACTATTCTTTATTTCATCATTAATTTTCGCTTTATAATCTCCAAAACATTCTAGCTCTGATAAATCTAAATCACAAGCTACATCTTTTATATTTCGCATTATATCACTCATTCCTATTAAAATTATAACACAAAAATTCTAAAACTATTCCTGTTTTAGAATTTTAACTTTTTCCCGTTTAGATAAATCAAATGGATTTAAATTACTTTCATTATACATTCTTGCAAGTTTTGAATCTAAAGTTCTCTCAAGCTTTAAAAACTCATAAGTTGTCATTGAATTATTTATCGTACTTACAGCCTTTTTCTTTAATTTCTTATTAAAAGAAAGTTTTACTAAAAGCTTTTTCAAACCCAAATTTTTATTATTTGTGTTTTCGTTAAACAAACTAATATTTTGTCTAAGTACCTCTTCATTTATCATCTCTTTAAATCTTAAAATATCTTCATAATGAAGTTCTTCATCAAAACCAAGTCTCTCGAGAAGTGGACCAATATTAACCGCATAATCAACTATAAACTTATCTGGTAAAGTCATTGAAAAACCACTATAATTTAAAACTTGAACTAAAGGTGTATCATATAGTAAATCTAAAGCCATTCTGTTTTCTGTTAAACTAAAAATCATCGACCTATAAGGATTATAAGATTCCAAATAGTACTCTCCCGTCCTTCTTTCAAAACGATCTTCAACTTCTCTTTTAATTTTATAGCCTTGAACTAGAATACCTGTATAAACATTATTTCTTAAAACTGTATAATTACTATCCCTTTTAGGTAAAACACTACTATCACTTGCAACCTCTTCGATTACTTCTTCATTTTCCATTAAATCAGCCATTTAACCTTCTCCCTTCAAGGATTATAATATATCACAAAAATAAAAGGAATGCAAAAAAGTTCAAGCATAAACACTTGAACTTTTCAATTACATCATTTCTTCTAACTTATTATTCGCCTTAGAAGCCATTTGTGAAGACTTATTAAAAGCCTTCTTCATTGCTTTCATTACTGGCTTGTTATACTTTTGATAAGCTAAAGTCATCATACTACCCATAGCCATCAATGCCATATTTTTTACCATATTCATAAAATCACCTACTTGCTAGAAAAATGATGGTGTGTTATTCACACATTAATATTATTTACCTAATATTTCAAATTTATTCACTAATTTTTCTAAAAATTTTGAATTTCTAACATATTCGTGATTATTATGCACGCTCATCGCAAATGCTTCTGGTTCACCGATAATAATAAGTTTCTTTTTAGCCCTAGTTACCGCTGTATATACAAGCTTTTTATAAAGCATTCTATAATATGAACGACATACAGTCATAACGACTATTGGAAATTCACTACCTTGGCTTTTGTGAATACTTATAATAAAACCATGTTTAATATTATTTAAATCTTTAGCCGCATACTTAACGACATTTCCTTCAAAATCGGCATAAATTTCTGTCCTTCCACTTTTACTAGTATTTCCTTGTTTAATGTATTTTATAACTCCTATATCGCCATTATAAACATTTTCATCAGGCATATTAATCAGTTGCAAAACCTTGTCGCCTTCTCTAAAAATTACATCGCCATATTTATATTCTCTTTTAAACTCTGAAGGTGGATTTAAAACCTCTTGTAATTCCTTATTTAATAAATCAATTCCATTTTCTCCCTTATACATCGGTGCCAGAACTTGATAATCTTTATATTCATAGCCTTTTTCCTTAATCTGCATACATAAATTCTTTAGATTCTTCTTAATATACTGACTACTACATTTCAGAAAAGTATAATCACTATAAGTATTTAAATAGTTATCGCTTAAATTACCATCTCTAATTTCTGAAGCCAAAGTTGTAATATAACTGTTTTCTGACTGTCTATAAAGTTTATTTAAATAAATCGTTTCAATTTTTTGGCTTTCAATTAAATCTCGAAGTAACCTTCCAGGACCTACACTTGGAAGTTGATTATAATCACCGACTAAAACCATTTTAACATTACTCTTAAGACCTTTCAGCAAACTATTAAATAAATTAATATCAATCATACTAACTTCGTCGATAATAACCATCCGAGCCGCTGATTTATTATCCTCATTAATCATAAATTCGCCTGTATCCTTATTCCACTTCAAAAATCTATGAATCGTCGATGCCCCACGGCCTGTCGTCTCACTCATTCTTCGGCTCGCTCTACCAGTTGGTGCGAGTAATGCTAAATAACGTTCCATTTCCTCTTCGGAATACTTGTTTACCTTTTGATAAAGTTCAGTAATCGCCTTAATAATTGTCGTCTTCCCAGTTCCTGGACCACCAGTTATAATCAGTAAATTAGAAGAAATAGCTTTTTCAATTGCCAAAACCTGTTCTTCATTATATTTTGTATTATAAAGTTCTTCCATCTGCTTAATTAAATCATCCAAATTATCATAATAACTATTTAGACTAGCAGCCATAATATAAAGTCTTTCCGCAATATAATCTTCAGCCTCGTAAATTTCTTTTAAATAATAATCATCCCCGCAAACTACAACCTCATCCCGCAAAGACAAATCATCCATAATCTTTTTAAACTCATCTTCTGTAACTAAAATTCCAAAAGAATTTCTAAGACCATTTACAATTGTCTCTTTATCTAAATAACTATCACCATTTTGATAAATTAGCCTATTCATCAAATAAGCCGTTAACGCTAAAACTCTTCTATAATCATCATTTTTAATGTTGAGTTTTTTGGCCGCTTTATCGATTTTACTAAATGGAATATCTTTAAAAAAGCGCAAATCATAAACATTCTCGTCAATCATTTGCATTGTCATCGTCCCATAACTATTGTAAATTTCCAGTGACTCTTTTGCATTAAAACCAAGTTCTGCAAGTCTTACCATTATCTCATGACTTTCGTCGTATTTTTTTAAAACTGTAACTATTTTATCAGCTTTCTTCTTAGTCAGTTTTGGAACTAAATTAAGACATTCCGGATTCGCTAAAATTTCGTTTAACGGATCATCTCCTAAAGTATCACAAATAGCCTCAGCTAACTTCTCACCAATACCCGGAAACAAATCAGAAGAAAGAAACTGAACAACCGCATCTTTTTCTGTCGGCTTAACCTTTTCAAAACTCTCGGCTTGAAATTGCAAACCATATCTTGGATGATTAACAGCTTCGCCATATAAAACATAAGTATCTTCATCATTTAAATCATAAAAATATCCTGTAAACGTAACTATCTTATTAATATAGTCACGCATTTCCTCACTATCTGTTTCTATTACCTTAAAAAGGCCAATTACATAACCTTGATTCGATGTAAAAATACTTCTTCTAAAATTACCTTTTATATAACTCAAACCTCTCATCCCCTTAAAAAAATAAGCCTTTAATTAGGCATTATTTCACTGATTAAATAAGGATAACTTACTTCCAATCCTCTAACCTTAACCTCTTCTCTAAGAAGCTTTTCATCACCTTTAGCTTTAACATGAATATAATTACCCGTGTGGCCAATTAAGTACCCATCCTCATAAACTTCTGGAATAAATACCATTTCTTTCCCCACATGTTCATTCATAAACTTTGTTTCTGCTTCTTTAGAAATATCTAAAAGACGGTGAACCCTCTCTTTCTTTATGTTACCTGGTATTTTATTTTTCATCGCACTAGCCACTGTTCCTGCTCTATCGGAATATGGAAAAACATGAATCTTATTAAAACCAATTTTTTTAATCGTTTCAACTGACTCTTCAAACATTTCATCCGTCTCACCTGGAAAACCGACAATCACATCTGTCGTAATTGACATATCCGGTTTAATACTTCTAATCTTTTCAATCTTTTTAATAAAATAATCTTTATCATATTTCCTATTCATATCCTTTAAAATTTGATTAGAACCTGTCTGTAATGGAATATGCATATGATTTACTAAAACATCACTATTTTTAATCACATCCAAAACATGATCATTAACCTCAGTAGCCTCAATTGATGAAATTCTAAGTCTCTTAAGTCCTGGAATCTTTACTAAATCACTAAGTAAATCAGCAAAAGAATAATTTCCATCAAAATAATGACCAGTATGAATACCCGTTAAAACAATCTCCTTATGTCCTTCATTTACTAAATCAGTTGCCTCACTAATAACATCTTCATGTTTTTTACACCTAACATGACCTCTAACAAACGGAATAATACAAAAAGTACAATAATTATCGCACCCATCTTCGATTTTAATATAAGCCCTAGTTAAATCAAAATTATTAAGTCGCATTGTCTCAAACTTTGCCTTACTAATATCGTCAATATCGACTATTCTCTTATTTTCTTTCTTATATTTTTCCAAATAATTTATAAGCTCTGTCTTATTATTTGTTCCAATAATAACATCAGCTGAAATATCATCTAAATTATCCTTTTTATTTTGTGTCATACAGCCGGCAACCATTAAAACCGCATTTGGAAATTGTTTTCTTACGCTTCTAATTAATTTTCGTGATTTACTATCAGCTGTATTTGTCACTGTACAAGTATTTATTATGCACACATCTGGATTATCAGACTCTTTAAATCCATGATTTTCAAAAATATCTCCAATAACTTCACTCTCATATTCGTTAACCTTACAACCTAAAGTATAAATTTTATACGTCATTAAACCATACCTCCTAAAAAAAAGCCCTTCAAGCAGGCCTACAAATTTTTCCTAAACTCTTTAAGTGAGTTTAAAAAATCATTCATTTCTTCTTGTTGTTTATCTACTGACTCTTTATTTTCTTTTTCGTGATTAATTGTCATCGTTCTATTTACTTGTTCATGATATCCAGGGTTTTTTTCTCTTTGAATTCCATAAATTGGTGAAATAATATCTGAATTTTTAAATCCATGATACACCTCTTTTTTCTTTGGTTCTTCCTCCATCACATCATCGATATTAAGTTGCGTAACCGCTACATCCTTAGCTTCCTCTTTTGTTGCCTCTTCCTTAAGCCTTGAAGCTTGCTTCATCAGTTCCTTATAACTTATAATCGCATTTTCTTCTTGTTCTCTCTCAAAATCATCAATCTCATCTCTCGTCGGTTCAGAAGCTTCTAAATCCGCACTCATCTGATTATAAACTCGTTCTAGTTCTTCTTTAGCCTTAATCTGTTCTTCCGTTAATTCCTTTTTTTCTACTAAATCATCTTCCTTATCAAACCTTTCCTCTTCACCTATAGGTTCCGGTTTATGCTTATTTAAAAACCATCTAAATAAAAAGAATAAAATTAAACAAATTAAAACAAAAATAATTCCAATAATAATCAAAGTTTTATCAGAAATTTCAAATAAAACGTACATATGTATCACTCCAATATTGTTACCAAACTAACTAATAATAGTGTATCACAAATTAGGTCTAACTTCAAAGTAATTTAAACTACTTTTCTAAATAATTTTTAAACCCTGCACTCATCGTAACTTTACCATCTTTTTGCCATAAAGCCTCAGCATCGTAATCTTTAATAAATTCCTTGCCTTCATCTTCGCTCATTAAAAATAGCGTTCGCACAATCATATCGGCAGTTAAATTATCATTAGCTATAACCGATACACTATCGAAATTATCACTAACTTTACTTGTCTTCGGATTAACCATATAATCTTCGATTTCATCGCTTTTATTAAGTGTATATAAAGATTTATTTTCCAGCAAAACAATATTTAAAATTTTCTGGCTATCATACTTATTTAAACTTACCTTATATTTCCCATCATATCCTTCTCCAGCAATAACATTTCCGCCTTCGTTTATAATATAGCGTTTAATATCATTTTGTTTAAAATAATCGCAAATCTCACTTACCGCATAACTAGATTTGATCATCTCAAAATTATAATCGTCAAAATCATCGTTAATCCTCGTCTTAAAATTATAACTTTCTCCCGTTCTTAAAGCTTTAACCAGCTCGGTATTAGTTATGTCCACATACCCTTTACTTTTAGCATATAAAATTCTTCCATATTCCTTTAATTCCTTATTCTTTTTATTTTGCAAAAATTTCTTTAATATCTTGTCAATGTCATTGCTTACTTTATCTTCGTTTATTTTATCGTAAACCTTAATCGTTATCGGCTCATCCAAATTATTAAAACTTTTTAAAAATATCTCATTCTTTCCAAGCAAATTAACAAAAATCCATATAACGAGCAAAACTATAACCAATAAGATAATATAATTTCTTTTACTTACTAAAAACTTCATGAAATCACCATTTCAAGTATACCAAAAAAACTACCATTTTGGTAGTCTAACCTTTGACATTAACTAAAATAACATCTTTTCCAATTTTATCGATCATATTCCACTTTATTTTAATAACTCCAGCTGTAAAAAAAATAAATTTTTTCTTCTGAACCGAAATTTCCGTAATAACTCCATCCTTATCGATACAAGCATCGATAATTACCCCAATCTTTTTCCCGTCAAACACATTTATAATATCTTTATTTTGTAAATCCGAAAGCATCAATTCAAACCACCTACTACTTAATTATATAAAAACCAAACAAAAAAAGACTAGTTTAAAACTATTTTTAAATACTTTTAACGAGTCTTTTTTGAATTAACTTTTTGAAATTTTTTAAAGTATGAATCTTTTTCAAACTCATCATTTAAAATTTTATCCCAAACGCCTTTATCTAAAGAAGAAATTTCAGGATTAGTCTTAACGACAGCATACCTCACACTTACCCTTTTAGCAAGTGCATATGCCCTGCCCATTTCTTCTCTGGAAAGAGGTCTTTGCAATTTTCCTTGAATAAAGCTAACTCCTGTTGTATTTTTATTCGTATTTCATGCCTTCTTCCATTACTAGTTATATCACTTTTCACCAAGAAAAGCAAATTGGCTTTTCCATATAATTATATTATCAAAATTATCTTTTATTCCTCTTTAAAACAAGCACATTATTTTCTCTAAATTTAACACCGGTTATCCTTTCGGCTTCCTTCTTTTCTCCAAAAGTCAAATTTTTATAAACTTCATAAATTTTCTTAATTTCTTTCTCGCTTAACTTATTCACTTTTAATCACAAACCTTTCTTTTAAACAAAATTTATTGGTAAACTAAATAATAACATTTATTTTTATTAAAAGCAAATTAATCACTAATCTTTTTCCAGCTTAGCTTCTTTTATAAGCTCTTCAAATAAACCTAAATATTCTTTATTTAACTCTGGATGAAACTGCACACCCACAATCCACCCTGGTCCTTTATTTTCTAAAACTTCCGCCACCCCGTCTAAAGACTTTCCACTTACTTTAAAATAATTTCCTTTAAAAACTTTTTCATCAATCGCATAAGTATGCAGGGAAAAAACGTTTATTTTCTTTCTTTTTAAAGCCTCATATATTTTACTATTTTTATTTAAATAAACATCGTGTTTACTATTATCTATATCTTTCATATCAAACATTTCCATATTATGTCCATCAACCTTTTTCAAACATTTTCCACTATCATAAAATCCCATTGCCTGCATTCCAAGACAAATTCCTAAAACTGGTTTTCGCCTTTTAAAAGCATATTCAATTACTTTTAAATAATTATCAGTAATCGCACACCCTCCTTCTAAAACAAAACCATCGCAAATTAACATTTCATCCAAATTTATCTCTTCAAACCCAATCCCAATTGGAATTCCACCAGCTTGTCTTACTCTTTTCGCATAATTTAAAATAACCTTACTATAAGAATCAAACGGATTATCTTTATTTATATGCCCAGGTCCCACAATTCCAATAATTGGTTTATCCATCAAATCACCACCTAAAATATTATATTTAACTATTTAAAATTCGTTAAAAGTGATTAAAACAATTCAAATTATCCCAACATAAAATTGAAAGGAGATAAAAAATGGCCCGTCACAAAGTTGAAATATGTGGCGTGGATACTGCGAATATCAAAGTTTTAAGTAATGAAGAACAAAAAGTCCTTTTTCAAAAGCTAAAAGAAGGAGATAGTAAAGCTAAAGAAGGACTGATAAACGGTAACCTCAAATTAGTTTTATCTATTCTAAAAAAATTTCAAAACAGAACCGATAATATGGACGATTTATTTCAAGTCGGCTGTATTGGTTTAATCAAAGCAATCGATAATTTCGACCTCTCTCACGAAGTCAAATTCTCAACATATGCTGTCCCGATGATTTTAGGTGAAGTAAAAAGATATTTAAGAGACAATAATAGTGTTAGAATTTCCAGAAGCATCAAAGATACTGCTTATAAAGCCTTAACTATTAAAGAAAAACTGCAAAATGAAAAAAATTCTGAACCGACAAATGCCGAAATTGCTAAAAAAATGAATATTTCCGAATATGAAGTTACTGAAGCCTTAAATTCTCTAAAAGAAACCATCAGTATGTTTGAACCAATTTATAATGATGGTGGTGATGTAATTTATCTCGAAGACCAGCTCAGTAGCAAAGAATCAGCTTATGACTTAGAAACTAAAATATCCTTAAGAAAAGCTTTAAATAAATTAAAACCAAAAGAAAAATATATTTTAATCGAAAGATATTTAATCGGCAAAACCCAAATGGAACTAGCAAGTGAAATCGGTATTTCACAAGCCCAAATATCAAGGCTTGAAAAAAATGGTCTTTCTAATATTAAAAAGATGATTAGCTAATCTTTTTGCATTTTTCGAGTGTTTGTGCTATACTACCTCCTAAGTGTTAAAAAAACGCAATTAGGAGGTCTTTATATGAACTTAGAAAAAAACCAAAAAACCATTATGTTTTTAATCTTATATACTGTTATTTTAATATTTGCCCTTATTAACATCAAATATATATTTGAGTTTATAACATACATATTAAAAATTCTCTCACCGTTTATAATTGGTTGTTTTATAGCATTTATCTTAAATGTCTTATTAAATATAATTGAAAATAAACTATTTAAAAAATTAAATAAGAAAAATTCTAAAATATGGCAAAAAATAAAAAGACCAACATCTTTAATTCTAAGTCTTCTTATTGTTATTGGTGTCATTGCCGTAGTTTTCGTTTTAATTATCCCAGAGCTTGGAAATACAATTACTATCTTTACTAATAATATAGATAACTATAAAAACGAAAGCTTAAACTTTTTAAATAAATTTGGTATTAACGATAGTCAAATAAAAGATTTCTTTGAAAATCTATCCTTAATTAAAGATGACCTTTTAACCTATCTTTCACAAAACAAAGAAAGTATAATATCTGGAACTATCGGCGTTGCAAGTACAATTCTAGGAACAATTACTAACATAACCTTAGGAATTGTCTTTGCCCTTTATTTATTAGTAAAAAAAGAAGACTTACAAAGACAAATCAAAGAAATAACTAAAGCTTACCTTCCGGCTAAAAAAAGAAAAAAATTAGAAGAAGTATCTCATCTATCATTTGTTACATTCTCTAACTTTATTACTGGCCAAGTAACCGAAGCCTTTATCATTGGTATCCTTTGCTTTATCGGTATGCTTATTTTAAGCATTCCATATTCAGGTGCAATTTCTGCATTAGTTGGTTTTACCGCTTTAATCCCAGTCTTTGGTGCCTTTATCGGAACGATTATCGGTGCCTTCTTAATTCTAATGGTCTCACCTATTAAAGCCTTAATCTTTGTTATCTTTATAATCATTCTTCAGCAAATCGAAGGAAACTTAATCTATCCAAAAGTCGTCGGCAAATCCGTTGGCCTACCAGGAATTTGGGTAATGGTTGCTGTCACTGTTGGCGCAAGTATTTCCGGAATCTTAGGAATGCTTATAAGCGTCCCTCTTTGTTCCGTAATTTACTCACTTATTAAATCAAACGTTAAAGAAAAAAATAAGTCAAAACATTAGACTTATTTTTAATTTGTCTTTTTAGTTACTCTTCTCATAACAAATGCTGAGACAATTACACATATTATCCCAAGTACCGCAATTATTATGCTGGCATAAGCCGAAGTTGATGGAACTTCGACTACCTGCGGACCAGTATTTTCATTACTTTCATTATCTGTAACATTTCCAGTATTTTCCGCGCCAGCATTACACTTCTTATCTCCGCCTATTATATATGGGTCATCCTTTGAACCACATCCACCTAATGTTATATTGGAATTCAAATAAACTACTGGCTGAGCTGCAGAAAACGAACGATATGCATATAAAGAACTTACACGGCCATTTGATTCATAAACAAATACATGCACAGTGCCATTATCTGCATTAAACATTGCCGGATTTAGCATCCAAATCATATAATTTCTTCTATCATTCTCTAGATAACTTAACCATTCTGTTTTCAAACACTCTTCATATTTATCACTTGTAAAATCTTGTAAAGTAGAACATTCTTTTTGATTACTATTTGTACTAATATAATCACTCAAATTCATTAACGCAACTTTACCATTCCATTTATAACTTGATTCTTCTTTTATAATTTCTTCTAAAGTTAAATTAAATTCATCATAATTTGGCATCAATGCTAGTGATGAAGTTAAAGTAACTGGCCCTATATTAAAATTATGTGAAACTATTACTTTTTTAGCTTCATCAGTTAAACTATTATAATAATCATTATTTAAATATGTATTTAAACTAGCATCTTTTAATACGGTTCCTTTAAAACTAACAGTCGAAAAAAATGGATTAGTGTAACTAACTTCACTAGGTGTACCTACCATATTAGCTGTAGCTGCCCATACATTACATCCTCCTATTCCATCTCCACTTGTAACTACATCGATATCATTTCCACCTATCAAAACTGTTTGAGCATTAACCCCTGGAATAAAAACTATTAATAAAAATAAGCTTAAAAATGTTTTTTTCATTTAATCTCCTACTTTCTATAATGCACAACTTTATTATACCCCCCAACGAATTTTCAAACTTTCAGGGGGTTAAATTTTTATGAAAAATATGTAAAAAATACATTAATGTTGTAGATTTTCGAATTAATCAGCCCGCTTTTTATCGAATTATTTTACACTGATTTTCCTTTCAAATTTAGTTATTGCCATTATAATAAGCATACAAAGGTTACCTTTGTATGCTCGTTTTATCTTATTTTATAAACAATAAAAATCAAGGACGAACGAAGAGAGTTAATCTAGATCCTTGATTTTTATTGTTTATAATGGGTTAATTATTTCGATAATTTTTGGGTAAATTAGAGTTAAAATCTACATTTTCGAATTATTTATTTTTATAATTTCTTGGTAAATTATTTTGTTATATACAAAAAACATTATTTAAAAATCAAAATAATGTTCAAGTAAATATTTATATCTGTTTTGTATTAAAGATATTTGTTCATCAGTTAACCTGATAATTTTAGCTATATAAAAATAAATAATTTTTACTTCATCAAGTCTTCTTGCCCTTGAAGTTAAAGCCGTCGTATTTTGTCCGTGCCACCTATAAAAATTATGAATTTCTGGACTATAAGCAATCCTTCCATAACTCATTAGATTAATATAAAATAGCCAATCTCCAGCTTGTCTAAAATCCCCGCAAATACTAAATATTTTATTATAATCACCATTTTTTATTAAAGCTGAAGATACATTAAAAATCGTTAAATTCAAAAACATATAATTATGTAGCTCAGATCCACCATCATTAATAAAAGCCTTATCCCAGTGTCCAGTTTTTCGAATATCAATTTCATCCTTAACACTCGGTTTAATCATTTTTCCATCGCCATCGATAACCATCGAATCACAGTAACTTAAAACAACACTAGAATCTTTGAGTGGTTTAATCAGTGTCTTAAGTAAATCCTCATCACAACTATCATCAGCTTCCGCCATCCAAATATAATCACCTTCAGATAGCTCAAACCCTTTTTGCCACTGTTTAAAAACCGAACCACTATTTTCTTTGTTAAAAACAGTTTTTACTCTAATATAAGGTTTTATCTCATATACTATCTCATCTATTACTTCTCGAGAATCATCCGTACTATTATCATCTAAAAAAACAATCTCAAAAAGTTTTACTTTTTGACTTAAAATACTATAAACTCTCTCTTTTAAATATTTTCCATAATTATAATTAGGAATAACCACTGATATTTTATATTTTTCTTTTAGTTTTTGATTCTTAATAGCTAAATCTTTTAAACTTTCAGTCCCCATATCTTTTATCACCTATTATATATAATAACACAAAAGACTTCATTTTAGAAGTCTTAAAATTTAGGTAAAATGTAAAGAGCCAATAAAATTGAAAGTAAATTTAATGTCATAATAATTACCATTGCATAAATAGTCTTATAATCGGCAAGTTTAAACACTTCTCTCAAACTTAAAACCAAATAAGTAAAAATTAAGAATAAAGCTAAAGTGAAAATTGCCATCACTAGCATTGGTGTAAACATTACTCCAATAAAACTTAAAATAATTGCTCCCAGTAAAACTAAACCTAAAATATTTACAAAATTAAAACATTCTTTATAACTTACTTTTGCCCCAAAAATTTCTCCGGCCACAACTTTTACAAAAGCTCCATATAAAAACATCAAAGCAATCGCTAAAACCATCACCATAAAGAAAATTCTAAAATAAGGAACATCATAACTAGATACAGTTGTATACGCATTTAATACGCCCGTTCCATAAAGCATCTCTTCAATAGTTGGCTCAAGCGTTCTTTTCACAAGTAAAATTGAAAGAAGCCCGCCTAAAACACCAATAATTACCGTCAGTATTACTGAAAGCTTAAAATTATCTCCGCGAGTATATCTTTTAATTGTTTTAACTGGTTCTAAAAACAATCCCTTTATCATATCTAAAACATTCATTACATTATTTTTTATCTCAGAATCTCTAACTGTACAAGGACATACCTGTCCCTCTTCTAAAGTCCTTCCACATTTAGGACATTTATGCATATCTACCATCTCCAAATATAATCATAACTATAAAAAAGTTCCTTGTCAATTCATATCACCAAATTTTCATTTTTGAACTTTTGTTGGAAATTTTTTAATGTGATTTCCGATAATTTCTGACACATCCATAATCGTTACAAACGAAGAATTAGGTGCCTCATCTAAAATATCTCTGAGTATTGATACTTCAAATCTCGTAATAACCGTATATAAAATAGTTTTACTTTGTTTTGAAATATAACCTCTACCATCAAAAGCCGTAACAGTTCTGCCTAAACGCTTTAAAATATTATCGGCAATAAATGAAGCATCATCAGTTATAATAAATACCGCCTTCGCACTATCAAGACCATCAGAAACCATATCGATAACTTTATAAGTTATAAAATAAGTAAGCAATGAATATAAAGCTCTGTCAGCTCCAAAAACAAATATTGCAGAACCATAAATAAATATATTCAAAATAAACACAACTTGACCGACTGAAAGACTATTTTTTCTACTAAGCAAAATACCAATAGTCTCCGTTCCATCGAGGCAGCCACCCTCTTTAATAATCAAACCAACTCCAACACCCATAGCTACTCCACCATAAACAGTAGCTAAAAGTGTATCGTCGATAAGCGGATGAAATTTATTAAATACTTCTAGTAAAATACTAAAAATAACCATTCCATAACCCGTTTTTAAGACAAATTTTTTCCCTAAAATCTTATATCCAATAATTAAAAAAGGAATATTTAATACTAAAACAAATAATCCAAGTGACCCGCCAAATAAAGTATTTAAAATAATTGAAATACCATTTATTCCACCGTCAATCATCTTATTTGGAATAAGCACTAACTCCAAAGTACCTGCCGCAATAACTGCTCCGATTGTAATAATAATAAACGACAAAATAAGTCTTAACTTTTTACTCATTTTAAAACCTCCTACTATTTAAGTATAACATTTATTTATAAAGCAAAAAAGACTAACTAGTTATTTTTCTCAAAATTAGTCTTTTATTATTTAAAATTCTCTCGTCTTTCTTAATTTCTAAAGCCAAATCTGCATATACAAGGGCATCTTTATATCTTCCTAAATTATAAAGACACACTGATATCAAATCATTCAAATAAAAATCCGTACAAAAATATTCCGTAATATAAGTCTTATAACCCTTATCAATTTTTAAAGCCTTATAAAAATAATCTAAAGCCACCTCAAAATCACCGTCTTCATAATAATAAAGTCCAAGTTCTCCGTAAGGTTCTTTTAAATGAGGAGCCTCATCCATTGCCTTTAAATACCATTTTAAAGCTTCCTTCCTATTTCCTAAATTTTTATAACACCTACCTATAAACCTCATCGACGCACATCTCTCATCCTTCCAAGTTGCTCTCTTTAAACTTAAATGCCGCTTTAAAGTTTCAATTGCCTTATCCCACTTTTTATAATACATATATTCTCTGCCTAAATAATGCATATTCCTGTCATCTTCCGGATCTTCTTTTACACTCATCTCTAGTAGTGGTAAATAACTACTTCTTGATTTATTGTTATCTGGATAATGATTTAAAACTATATCTTCCCTAATAACTCTTTTTTCTTCTTCTTTACAAGTTAAAACCTCATGTACTGGATGAGTCCATTTATACATCTTATTTAAATGAGCATTGTCCAAATAAAAACTGACAATTGGTCTTCCATTATCTAAACTCCAATTATAAGTATAAGCTACCCTTGTTACTCCTGGTTTAAACGCCTCCTCCATTTTTTTTCTCCAGCCTTTTTCAAATACTTCATCGATATCCGTACACACACATATATCCATATCATCATCGACCATTTTCAAAGACTCGTTCCTAGCTACGTCAAATCTAAATGGCTTTATAACCTTTTGATTAACTATTACTCCTAAATCTTTTAAAATATCTACTGTTTTATCAGTTGAACCGGTATCTAAAACATAGATTTTATCAGCTTCTTTCATCGACTCGTACCACCGTTTTACAAACTTCTCCTCATTTTTACTAATCGCATAAACACAAACCTTTATATAAATTCCCCCTAACTTTTACTTTTTAATCGCCTTATAACTTTCTTTTCAATTCGTGAAATATAAGACTGACTTATTCCAAGCAGTGAAGCCACATCTTTCTGGGTCATCTCTTCATGACCAAATAACCCATATCTTAAAATCATAATCTTTTTATCCCTTGGACTAAGTTTACCTATCTCTTCGTATAATATTTTCTTTTCAATTTCTCTTTCTAACCCTCGCGTAACTATATCGCCATCTGTCCCTAAAACGTCTTCTAAATGTAATTCATTCCCATCACTGTCAAAGCTCAAATTATCTTCAAAACTAATTTCTCCTTTTCGTCTTTTATTCTTCCTTAAAAACATTAAAATTTCATTATCGATACACCTCGATGCATAAGTCGCAAGTTTAATGTTTTTATCGAGTTTATAAGTATTAACTCCCTTTATTAAACCCACACTGCCAATACTAACTAAATCCTCTAAATCAACTCCAGTATTTTCATATTTTTTAGCTAAAAAAACAACTAATCTTAAATTATGTTCGATAAGTTTACTCCTAGCTACTTCATCACCATTCATCGACCTTTTAACACATTCTTGTTCTTCTTCTCTTGTTAAAGGTTCCGGAAGCTTATCTGCACTACCGATAAAATAAACATTATTACTACCTAAAAACTTTTTAATTAAAGCAATAATTTTTTCAATCATTTTTATTCCTCCCTCATAAATGCATTGAGTAAAACATCCGCTTCTTTTAAATTTAATGTTTTACTAAAACCTAAATACACATCTTCAAAAACGCCTAAATCTAAAACTTCAACCTTACGTACTCTTATACATTCTAAAACCCCATAACCGGAAGCTCCCATATAAGGAATCATATAAATTTTATTTTTAAAACTATTTTTTATATTTGTTAGTATTACCAATCTACCTTTGTATTTTAAAGTATTTCCCGTATCTAAATAACCATTTAAATTTAAAACCTTTTTTCCAATATAAATATTAACTTTATAATAGTTTCCTATTTTGGCTTTATAATTTTTCATCTCTTTAACATAAATATATAAAACAATTGGTGAAAATATGATTAAAAATATAACATTTAAACTAATCCCTTTATTTATAAAAACAAGTCCTTCGTTTTTATAACCAAACTCTATATTAATCATATATAAAAAGCCACCTAAAATAATACTTACCAAATACAAAAATAAAATATTTTTCAAAGTATACTTTAAATCTTTAAATCCAAAACTAATTAAACACATAATTATACTTAAATAAACTTTGATTAAAAAAAGTTCAAAACTAGTTATTTTAAAAAATAAAATCAAAATTGTTAAACTACCAATAAATGCCCCAAGTATTATTCTAAATAAAGGTACATTCCTTTTTAAAATTACTGAAACTGAAAGTAATAATAAAAAATCAAAGAAAAAGTTTAAAAAAAGTAACCCATCTACATATATTGTCATCGCATCACCCTTTTAATTATAAAAAAAACGACATTCAAATAATGTCGTTTTAAATATAAATTACAAAAAGAGATTTAATATTATTGAATGCCTTTAATCTATTGTATAAGATTTTTTATTTTAGAAAGTATATCATTTACTGAAATTTCTTCATTTATTTTTCCGTCACGTGATTTAAATTCTACTATATTATCAGACGCTTTTTTGCCTACAGTAATCCTATAAGGAATTCCAATTAAGTCCATATCTTTAAATTTAACTCCCGCTCTTTCATCACGGTCATCTAATAAAACTTCGATATTATTTTCACTAAATTTATCATAAAGAGAATTTGCTAAAGCAGTTTGAACTTCATCCTTTGTATTGATAATTACAATGCTTATTGCAAAAGGCGCAACCGCTAAAGGCCATACCAAACCATTTTCATCAGCATATTGTTCAGCAATAGCCGCCATACATCTTGCAACTCCAATACCATAGCTTCCCATATAAACCGGTTTTAAATTATTACTTTCATCTAAATAATTCAAATCTAAAGCTTCGGCATATTTTGTTCCAAGTTTAAATGTATTACCAATTTCGATGCCTTTTTCAAAATAAATTTTACCACCACATTTTGGGCAAATATCGCCTTCTTTAATATTTACAATATCTCCTGATAAATAAATATCGAAATCACTTAAATTCACATTTATATAATGGTATCCTGTTTTATTTGCCCCGCACACAAAATTACTCATATTAAGAACTTCATTATCGGCAATAATTTTAACATCTACTCCTACTGGTCCAAGTGAACCAAAAGTAGCACTCGTAACTTTTTTCAAATCATCATCCGTTGCCAATTCAACTGTATTAGCTTTTAATAGTTTTCCAAGCTTAGCTTCATTAAGTTCACGTGAGCCATTTACTAAGATAAAATATATTTCGCCGTCTATTTTATAAACTAAAGTTTTAACAGTTTTAAAAATATCAATATTCAAAAATTTAACAATATCTTCAATAGTCTTTACATTAGGAGTTTCTACTAATTCTTTTTCTTTCTCGTCTTCCTTTTTATAAACATTAGCTTTAACTGGAGCAACTTCAATATTAGAAGAAAAATCACATTTATCGCATAAAACTACGGTATCTTCTCCTATTTCTGTAATAGCCTGAAATTCTTCAGATAAATCTCCTCCCATAAGACCTGTATCTGCCCTGACAATTCGGTAATTAATTCCCATCCTATCAAATGAATTTTTATATGCCGTAACCATCTTATTGTATGAACCATTCGCAAAGTCACTGTCTAAATCAAAACTATATGCATCCTTCATTGTAAACTCACGAGTTCTAATTAGACCATATCTAGGCCTTGCTTCATCTCTAAATTTATCCTGAAATTGATAAATATTAAAAGGCATATCTCTATATGATTTAATTTTTTCTTTAGCCGCGATTACAAATAATTCTTCATGTGTAGGACCTAGACAAAATCCCCTGTCATTTCTATCTTTTAACTTAAACATATCCTTGCCAAAAGAATCATATCTCCCACTTTTTTTAAAAATATCATCTGGAATTAAAGCCGGCATTAAAACTTCTAAAGCACCTGATTTATCCATCTCATCTCTGATAATATTTTCAATTTTCTTTTTCACTTTAAGACCCAACGGCATAAACATATAAACACCACTGGCCTCTTTTTTAATAAAACCACTTCTTACAAGTAAATTACCGCTTTTTGAATCCTCATCTTTAATATCATCTCTTATCGTATAGAAAAAACTATTTTTTAATTTCATTTTAAACCCTCCTTATAACAAAAAAAGAATAGAACCTTAGGAGCGAATAATCCGCGGTACCATCCTTTTTTATCACTTAATTTAAGATAACGGCTTACACCGGAAATGTTTGCATTTCACTCAGAAGGTAGGAGATAAATAACATTATAACTTGTTCTCACTATCCAAGCTCACTTTTTTATAAGCGGTTATAAATCATTCCTTCGTCATCACTTTAAATAAAGTCTATCATATTCTATTCATTTTGTCAAAAAATTATCCAGTAGAATAAAGTTTATCTTCTTCTGTATCCAAAAGAACGGAATATTCAATCTTACTTATTTTATTACAGTCCATGTCCAAATTCATCTTCGTAAAAGTGCCTATTCTCATACTAGAAGAATATACATCACCATTATTCATATAAACATTACACATAAATAAATAATTATTGTTTTTATCCTTTATATTATCTGAAACCGAAATGGAACAATCTGAATAAGAAGCTTTAAATTCATCTTCTGAAACAGCAGAATCATCAAGTCTAACTACTTTAATTTCTTTAATTTCTTTAATTTCTTTAATTTCTTTTTTTTCAACTTGCTTATCACAGCCAGGCAAAATAATTGCCAATAAACATACAAATAAAATTTTTCTTAACATCCTGTACCATCTCCTGAACCTATATAACCAACCCGATATTCTGTTACAATAATGCTGTTATTAACATTCCCCGCATAATCATAAGCTCTAGAAGTAATTACCATTCGGCAAGGATTATCACCACGTGTCCAAAGGCAACTATTGTCATCAATAACTCCATTGTTTTTGTTATAAGTAACCAAAGTACTAAGTGAAGTTCGGTATCCACTACCCTTATCTATAACCCAATAATTAGCTATAGGTCGTGTATGACCACCAGGAACATTGACAAGACACATCGTCGCGGTACATCTTCCTTGACGAATATTACAATTTTTGTCTTTCATATAAGCTCCAACTCGATTACCATTACCATCAATTTGATAAAAATCAAGACCATTCATATCAGCGCGACTTAAAGCAGGTGCTGTTTTATCTATTTTTATCATTGTTGACGCATAATCAGAACAATTCGCTGTATCATTTGGTCCAGAAGCTTGTTTATTACATACTCTTATATATGTAGCCTGATTTCTCTCTGCCGAATATGGTGACGTTACAAAAGTCTGCTTGCCATACGAATTATAGCCTGACTTATCATACCTTGTCCAGTTTTTCGCATCATAACTATAATACCAATATCCTAGCATACTTGCTGGACTTGTCGTTGATACTGTAAGTGAAAAATCATAATTTACCCAGTTTCCTCCTGACGGATTGTTTATCGTCGGTTTATTTGGCTTAGAAGCAATTATACTTATTGATCTACTACAATTTTGAATGTTACCTGCAGTATCTTTAACATAAACATTGTATATACCATTCTTCTTAACTGTATACGTACTAGATGTTCCAAAACTATTTCTATTTAACCATGAATAAGGTTTAGAAGCAAGACCACTCGTAAAATCATAACCTATTACTCTCAGAGTTACGCTTTGAACATAATTTTCAAACGTTGACTGTGTAATAGAACAAGATGGTTTTGTCGCATCCTTCTTAAAACTTGTATTACATTTATTTGTATTTCCAGCTTTATCTTTTACATATCCATTATATTTTACATTTTTTGTGTCTGATGTATGAGTTACTGATTTACTCTTGTTATATGTAGTAGTCCCTGATGTACTTAAACCATATGTATCTATTCCACTTCCACTATCACTATAACTTAAGCTTACATTAACATAACTCTTATACCAGTTATTATTCCCTTTTGTTCCTGAAAGTTTAACACTACATGATGGCTTCGTTGTATCTTTCTTAACGCTTACATTACATTTATTTGTATTTCCTGCTTTATCTTTTACATATCCATAATATGATGTCCCAAGTGTATCTCCTGTCTGTGTCATTGTACTCTTACTATTGTAATTCGCACTTGACGACGTTCCCATTCCATACCCAGCTACTCCACTCATCGCATCACTATAATTTAAGTTGAGCGTTACATTCCCTCGGTACCATCCATTACTTCCACTTGTTCCAGACGTACTTATACTACATGATGGCTTCGTTAC
>CALVRJ010000018.1 GCA_944358545.1 uncultured Bacilli bacterium
GATTACCATGAATTACGCAATATAAGAAATCAAAATTTGACAAAAAAACAACCATTTTTCAATGGTTTATACGATTTTGTTGCTTTAAAACTGTCAAAGTCCCGAGATATTTATAGGCTTTTAAAACGCAAGCAATCTGTTCTTTTTTGATTTGTTTGTCATCAGACTTTTCAACTTCGGCTGTACTATAGACAAATCTTTCAGCGAAAAACTTTGCATATTTTTTTTGAAATTCTTTAACATTATTCATTAAAATCACCTCGTTTTGTTTTATTATATTTAGTTTTTTATATTTGTCAAATTTACACTTATTTTATTATGAGTCTTTTATATATATTAATCATAAATTTTATTTTATCAAATATATTTATTTAGGAGATGATAGAATGAATAATGGTTTTGCGAATCAAAATGGGTTTCCAGGGACACCTCTTTATGTTCAAGGTAATCCTGTGCCAAATCAACAAGTTCAAAACAATTTACAAAGTACACAATTTGAACAATCTTATATTGAAAATATACTGAGACTTAACAGGGGAAAAAAGGTAGAAATATATGCGTCTTATCCGGATTCTGATGAATGGCGAGATAAAGTTTTTAAAGGAATTATCGAACAGTCTGGACGCGATCATATTATTTTAAGTGATCCAGCAACTGGTAATTGGTATTTGATTTTAATTATTTACGTTAATTTTATTAAGTTTGATGAAAAGATTATTTCAAGCGAAGAATTTTACCCAAATAATTGAAATAAAAAAGCGCATTTGATATAATGACAGTAGGTGATGATATGGATATTTTTATAGTTTGTGCATCAGTTATTATCATTATTTTCGTGCTGATAATGTGGGTAGCCAGTACTTACAATAAAATTCAAATTTTAGCGATTAGAATTAATGAAGCTGAGGCTAATATAGATTCTGTGTTAAGAAAAAGATTTGATTTACTTAACAAGTCAATCGATGTTATTAAAGAACATACAGAAAATGAAAATGTTTTAGAGTCAATTGTAAAGTTAAGATCAAAAAAATTAAGTAATTTCGAGCTTGATAGAATGCTTTATGATGGGATTAAAGAGTTTTGTAAATATAAAGAGCAATTTCCTAAACTAAAGGTTAATGAGACTTTTATGAAAATCGATATAGCACTAGGTGAATCAGAAGCAGAGATTCAGGCTTTGAGGAAATATTATAACGATATTATTACTGATTACAATAAAATGGTAAAATCTTTTCCAGCAAATATAGTGGCTATTTTATTTAAGTTTAAATCAAAGCTTTATTTTGATGGTAAGAATATGGATGATGATATTATTAATGATTTTAAGTTATAAGAAGTGTTTACTTCTTTTTTTTGACAATTTTTAAATTTGCGTGTAAAATACAATTAACGGTGACGGGGAATGCGAGTAATAGATTTAAAAGATATTAATTTAGATAAATGTATTTTACTAAAAGAGGTTAATGGTGACTTTAACTGGAAGCTTTATCATGATGAAAAGAATGTTTATAAAATATTTGGAAAAAATGACGATGAATTTTTAAAAAATATTTTAAAGAGAATTCAACTACTAAATGATTTAAATATTGATGAGGTGATAACACCTAAAGAAGTGATTGTAGATAAGGGCAAGTTTATAGGTTACCAAGCTCATTATGTAAATGGTTCTTATAATATGAGTCAATTTCAAGGTAAAAATGATTTAAGATGTTTTTGGTATTTATTATATAAGTCCTCTATGACTTTGAGAAAAATTCATAATAGTTCAAAAGGTATTATAATTAGTGATTTACGTTTGGAAAATATTATTTTTTCAAAAAAGTTAATTCCTTATTTTATCGATTTAGATGAATGTTATGTTAATGGTATTTTTGCTAATTCAGTTGCAGATTCTCTTTACGAATATTATAAAAAAAGAGGTCATGCGGTTGATTTTGTAAGTCATAATACAGACCGTCTATGTTTGATTTTAAGTACTTTATATACTATTTTTAACAAAGAGGTTGATGATATAAGTACTGATGAATATGTTAAAATGAGTTATAAGTACAGAACTTTAAAAAACATGTTTCCTATTTTTTTAAAAATAAAAGGCGAAGATATAATTGATGAGGTTCCATATATCGATAGGTTTATTTCTCCCCAAGATATAAAGAAAAAGCAGATTTAGTTTATTTTCTGCTTTTTTTGTTTTTCTTTTTTTTGCTTTGGTGATGTTTAATTATAATAAATAAGATTATTAAAACAATTACACCTATGCATCCATAATATATATATTTCTGAGTTTCATTTACTTTTTTAGTTTGATTTTTGGTCTTTTTTGTATCATCGACTTTAATGACATATTCACCATCTTTAGTATATAAATAATTTTCTCTGGCATATCTAGCAACGTAGTCTTTATCTTGTAATTTCGTTATTTCGGTTTTTAAGTTATTAGCTTTAGATTTTAAGTTTTCTAGTTTATTTGTTAGTTTTTGATTTTCGTTATGAAGTGAATAAAGGCTGGTAGTTGTCGTAACAACAGTAAATATACAGTAACCAATTAGAAAAATTGCGATTGGTCCAAGGATAGCTAAACGTCTTTTGGCGGTTTTTGGTACTTGTCTACTTTTAGCCATTTAATCACCTCTACTTTCACCTTAAAGTATATCATTTTTTGTTTTATTTTACAATTAGAATACGTGTTTACTTTACATATTTGGTTTTGATAAAGTTAGTTATTTTGTTTTCTAAGTAGAATCCTATAATTAAGGTGATTAACATGTATGGGTGAAAGGCTGCATTATCAATATGTTTTAAGCCGATAAAATAAATAATATTACTAAGAGCTACTATAAGAATGGTTCCGATTATTTTAATGATTTTGTTTGAGTTATAAATTATTTTATGGTTGACGGTTAAGATAAAGGCAAAAAAGATGCCAAACACAAATGAAAAGACAAGGGTGGCAATTTGAATGTTTAATGGCATTATTTAAACAGCTTACTGAAAAATCCGGATTCTTTTTCTTTGCCGTCACTGTCGGTATATGTAAGGCTGTCAACTTTGCCTTTAATGGAAACATTTCCTTGATAAGTGTCTAGTTTAATGATTTCAAGTTCTTCGCCTTTTAAGGTAAGATTGCCCATTGTTGTTTCCATAAAAAATTCATTTTCATCAAAGTTATCTATTTTTTTTACACCTGTAATAATAATGTTTTTTCTTTCATTAAGGGTAATACTATGATTTAACGATGTGATTACACTGTCTATTTTGTCCATTTTGATCCTCCTACTTTAAGAATATGTAATTGGTTTATTGTTTATACTTGTTTATTGTTATATAATTATAATAGAGGTGAGATAATGAATAGTTGGTTTATGCAGCTTATGCCTGAGTTTCAAAATTTACAAGTGTTTGTTCCAATAGCCAGTACATATTTAGCTATAAGTACACCTATTTTGGCAATAAAATTCTCTGATGCATTAAAAAATAGAAAAAATTTTAAAGAAAGTAATTATGTCCTTGCGAAGAACATAGATCATACAAACACATTGAAGCCTACTTATATAAAACTAAGTGCGAGAGATAAAGAGGAAATGCAGAAAGCTATAAATGCATTAAAAACTCCTGAAGAACTTCAAAATATTGCAGATGATTTTTTTGAAAAAATTGACCCTGATGAACAGCGTAATTGCGTCAGAAACTTAGAGTCTTTAGGTTATAAACACATAAGTTTTAAGGACGATATTAAGTTACATTTAAAAAATTTTCTTTCATCTACTACAGCAGCAGCGTGGTATATACCAGGTTTAAATAAAATTGAAGATTTAGAGATGATGCCAACAAGAAAGGTTTTATGTCATGAGTTTTTACACATGGCTTCAGCTAATTCTATTTGCGCAGGATTTCAGGGTACTAGATACGATGTAAATACGGGAAAATATAACGTTTTTGGAAGTGGGATTAATGAAGGTTATACAGAACTTTTAACTTGCCGGTTATTTAATTATGATTTAAAACTATGCACTTATAAAATACCTGTTAAATTAACAAGACTTATGGAAACTTTTTTTGATAATCCAGAAGATATGAAAAAAGCTTATTTTAATGGTTCATTGGAGGAGCTGTATATAGAATTTTGCAAGTACGGGTCTAATGAAGAATTTTGGTCTATAATGCATGATATAGATAATTATGCATATGCACCATTATCTTTTGATTTTATAAATAGTATAGGTACGCAGATGAGACTTTATAAGGTTATTAAAAGAAGTGATAATCCTGAAAAAATTAAAAAATTCGAGGACATTTTAGACGAGAATAAATTTATTGCTTTAGCTAGAAGAGGAATGACATTTAAACTAGATGATGGAATAAAAAAAGAAAAGCATATTTAAAAGACTGTAAATAAAACTTACAGTCTTTTGATTATTTAGCCTCTTCTTCTTTATTATAGGCATCAATAATTGCATCTTCAAACATTTTACGACATTCTTGAGTGATTGGATGTGCAACGTCGTGGTACTCACCGTCGTTTGTTTTACGACTAGGCATAGCAGTAAACAAACCTTTGTCACCTTCAATAATTCTGATTCCGTGAACGGCAAAGCAGTCATCTAAAGTAACTGACGCAATTCCACGCATACGATTTTCATTGTTTACTTTACGAATGCTGACTGATGTAATCTTCAAAGCTAACCTCTCCCTTCTAGTTTTTCTAATTTAATTGTACAACAAATCGTTATAAAAAGCAACAAATAATAGTTCCTATTCAGATATTTTTATTGTTTTGCTTATAATATCGGCGTAAGAGAATGATTTTAGGCTTTTATTTTTATCGTTTGTTTCGACGAGAAAGAGAAAATTATAGATTTTTTTGATAGTTGCTTCATATGTTTCATATTTATTTCTTCCAAGATTACATTTTATTTTGACTGTTTTACCAATATAAGGGGCAAGTTTTTTTCTGATTGTATCGTTTGACTTACCTTGGATATCCAACGTACATAGTTCCTTTCGTAATAATTCCCCCTATTCCGTCTTTGCCATATTTGGTCTTTTCAAGTATTTCTTTTAGATCGATATCTTTATTGATATCTGATAAGCTCATTTTAGCGGCAATTATTGCCGGGTCTAAAGCATGAATATTTATTCGTTTAGGACTTGAGGCAAAATTAGCACCCGCAGTAATTAGGCTTTCATAATATGATGAACATCCACCGGCGACAATGATTAATTTTTCGTGACTACTTTCATATTCTCTAGCTTTTTTAATAGCTTCAGCAAAATATTTACTATTTTTATAAGCATTTATATCATTTTTATTACCTTTTCTTTTATAGTAAGCATCATGTCCCGTAATAACTAAAATATTAGGTTTATATTTTTCTAAAATTTCTTTAATATTTCCAGGCATTTCAGCTTCTTCTTCATTTATACCTAAGGCCCAAATATTCATTTTTTTATAGTAATTTAAACATCTTTGAAGAAAGTCTGAATCGCTATCTAACTGAACTATTTTACCAGGAAGATAAAAGTAATCATCACGGTTTAGTTCTTCGGGTTGTTCAATACGTTTTAGAAAGTCTTGTTCATCTTCAATATCTTCATTATTATAAGGTGATAAATCAGAAATTGGAGAGTCAACTAAAAGCCTGACATTGACTCCTTTTAATTCACAAGTATCATCATTTATTTTTAATATTTTAAAAACTATATCATTATTATGAGAGTTTCTGGTTACTAGATCACCTATATTGAAGTTCATATCATCACCTAGATAAGTATATGGTGATTAATTTATTTTTATAACAAAAAAAGGAATTTAATCCTTTTATTTGTTTAATATGGCATCTATTGGTTTTATTTTGTTTACTCTGCTTGTTGAGATAAATGTTATGACTAGAGCAATAATAATGGTAAAGATAAACATGCCTATTGGAACTAGAGGACTTTTGATAATACCGTTTAAAGAGTAATACATATTTCCAAACATACTATTATTTAATAAATCACATATATAACTCCAACCAATTACAGATATTATCCAAGAAATTATACCGATTATTATTGACTCGATAGTAAATATTTTTAAAGTGTCTTTATTTCTTGCACCTAAGGCTTTTAAAATACCTATTTCTTTTTTGGCGTAAGATATGGATGTCCCAATGAAGTTTGAGAATAGTAAAATAGCAAATAAGACAAAGATTAAACTAATAACTAATATATATTTATATAATGCTTTATATGTTCCTATTACACTTTCTATATCATTTTGATTCATTCCAAAGAGTTCATAAGTATAATATGTTCCATTAGGAAAATTACTAATTCCCGAATATTTATAATCTTTAAATATTCTTTTTAGGTTATCTACGTTATCGTCACGAATATAAACGGAAGAGATTGATTTAGTTACAGGATTATATTCTTCAACAAATTCATTACTTATGTATGTATAATCGTCCATAGTAATACCTAATACGGTTACAGGAATGTCTTTACTGTAAGTACTACGTAATTTTAGTTTTAATTTTTGAAGATTATTTGTTTCTTTAAGATATTCTATGGTGTAATTTTGAACAGCCTGACCATACGTAGTATTGACGTTTTGTTTTAAATAGTTGTCAAGATTGTCAGAAAAGGTTTTATCGTAGTATTTTAAATCATTTAAAGATAAGATTACTTCGCTTTTGTTTAATGTACTTAAAGATTTTAATCCTTCGTTTGTAATTATCTGAATATCACTTTTAATGTTTTTTAACATATTTTGGTGGTATTCGGTAGATGACATTTCGCTATTATCAAGGATTGGGGTTAAAGACATCTTATGAAGAATTAATTCTTTATCAGTATTTAATTTGACCGTTTTGGTAAATCCTTTTACATAAACTGTACTTCCCAGATTGGAATAGAAGTTAGTATAATAATCTCTAAGTTTATAATTATTAAAATCAATTCCGTTTTTATATTTTTTGAACTTACTGTTATTATCATCAACTACTCCACTGATTGTGACTGCATTATCACCTAATTTTAGCTTATGATTCGAATTAACTAATTCTTGAATATTTTTAGGTTTATAAAGTTCATTATTGATGTCAATGACACCATATTTTATAATATATTCAGCAAGAAATTTATGGATAACTAGCTGTCTATCGTCATTTGGAAGGTGGCCAATTATTTTGCCTGGAAGTTTATTATCTTCAAGTTCTACATAATGGAATATATAATTAGCACCCTTAAAGTAATCCGGCGTGTTTGAGTTAAGGTCTTCACCGTAAGTAAAGGATAATGGAATTTCATTGTCGAGTAAACTATAGGCTTTATTTAACGTAGAATTAGTCTCTTTTTTTATTTTATTTAAATCTTTATTATTTAAATCTAAAGTTTTAATGTCGTGTTGTCCAAAATATTTTGTTTTTTGAATGATATAAACATTTTTATGATTATCTTTCATAGTGTTTGTAATAAACGTTTCTTTGTCAAAAACTAGACAGTTTATAGTAAATCCCATAAAGATTAGGGCCATGGCAGTTAGAATACAAGTCATAAATAATTTTAATGGCTTGATATTTAAACTTTTTATAGCCATTTTTAAACTATACGAAAATGGTAATTTTGATTTTGTTAAGTTAAAAGGTTCTTCTTTAGTTTGAATATCTGGTTTTGTATCTTTGATTATATTTCCATCTGATAGTTCTATAATTCTATCTGCATATGTATTTGCCGCTTCAATATCATGGGACACAACTATTACTAATTTTTCTTTACTTATTTCTTTAAGTAAGTCGAATATTTGTTTACTGGTTTTTTTATCTAAATTTCCAGTTGGTTCATCAGCTAAGATTATTTTAGGATTTTTTATTAAAGCTCTGGCAATAGCTACTCTTTGTTTTTGACCACCTGATAGTTCATTTACTTTTCTTTGTTCTAACCCTTTGATATCTAGTTTTTCTAATAAGTCACTTATTTTTTCACTGTTTACTTTTTTATTTTGAAGTCTTAAAGCAAGGTTGATATTTTCATAAACATTTAGGTCTTCTAAGATATTAAATTCTTGAAAAATAAAACCAATATATGTGTTTCTATATGAATCATATTGTTTACTTTTAAATTTAGTGATATCACGGTTATTAACTAAAACACTTCCGGAGGTAACTGTATCTAAGCCTCCTAAAAGATTTAACATAGTAGATTTCCCACTACCACTTTTTCCGGTAATAAATACTAAACCAACATTGCCAATTTTTATGTTTATATTATTTAAAGCTCTAGTTTCAACTCCTTTTTTAGTTTTATATGTTTTACATACATTTTTAAATTCAATCATATGACCCCTACTCTCTTCTAACTTAATAATATCATGTTTTTGATTCTGAGTATATATTTTTTTAATGTTTAAAAAAATAAAAAACTTTTTTACTATATAAAGTAAAAAGTTTTTTATATGTTATTTTTCTTGTTTTACCATTTTTCTTGTTACAAATACTGATACTATTACACAGATAATTCCAAGTGCGGCAATTATTATTGAGCCATAAGCGGATGTTGATGGAACTTCCACAACTTGTGGATTTTGTGTTTCTTGATTTTCTTCATCACTTACAGGAGTACATGAAGCATCTGCCTCATTTTGTTTGACACCATTTATATAAACTGTTGTACATTTGCCTAGTTCATTTGATTCAATCTCTCTATCAGGCGTACAAGAATATAATTTACTTGCTTTTGTTAAGCCATCTTTACTTTTTCCTAACAAATCACTATAAATAACATTTTCATCATTCTCACTCTGTGAAGAACTTGACCAAGTATAATCACAGAAACTCATTTTTAACTTATTTCCGTTTAGTGTAACCATTCCTGCTTCATCAATTATTTTCAATTCTAATATTTCTGGATTTACATATATACTAAATTTTTGGGGAGTAAGTTGATCAAAGTCTTCACGACTAGGTTTAAAATCTTCTTTTAAAACCAATATATCATTTTTTGTTTTTGGATTAACTCCTTCATTAAAATATATAGAATTTCCGTTAGGTCTGGTATTGAACCTACTAATATCTATTTGACCACTTAGTGTGGTTGTTCCACCATTTAAGTATATTGAATTTTGTTCACTATATATTATTACATTTTTTAACGTTAAAGACGCATCATCATTTACTTCGATTCCATTTCCTTCATCACTATCTATAGTTATTTCTTCTATATTCATATCACTTATTATATAAACTTTTGCGTTATTGTTTAACGTTATGGCGGTTCCGCCCGAATGTAATTGAAGATAGTTTAAATTCACTGTACCGCCGTTTGCTACTAAAGCTTCTCCACCTGAATACGAATAATTGTTTTTTTCGCCAGCAGATATACTTAGACTTCCTGTAACAATTCCGTCGTTTACTTCAAGTCCTACATTTCCTGCTTCTAAACTTGAACTACTTAATTTTATATTACCATTATTCACTACTATAGCTTTCCCTTGATTTTCAGTCAAAGTGGGATTATCATATTTATCATATCCACCATTCCATCCGGCATATAAATCAACAGCTAATGTTACATTTCCACTATTTATAGTCATTAAAGTATTATCACCTTGCATTAAAATAGATTTTGAAAAATAATCCGATCCACTTATATTCACATCTTTATTAATGACAAGTGGCTGGGTTACTTCGATATTCTGGGTTAAAGTAATATCTCCTCCTTGTTCTATTGCGGCTCTAAGCTGCTGTTCATTTGAAACATCCACTGCTTTAGCATTTAATCCCGGTATAATCATTCCTAATATAAATATACTTATTATAATTATTTTTCTCATTTATATTTCCTACTTTCTATAATGTACAATTCTATTGTACACCCCCCCCCTTCCAAAAAAATCAAGTTTTGTGGGGGTTAAACTTTTGTGCAAAAAATACATTAATTTTATGAGGGGGAGGGTTACTTTTTTAGAATATAGAAAAAACTCTGAATTTAATCAGAGTTTCTAGATTTTTAAATGTTTACGAACAGCTCGCCATGAACCAAACATACCTACTAAGATACCGATACCTATTAAGATTAGAGATGCGTAGTAAACAAATGGTACTGGTTCAATGAGTTTAATAAATGGTGAGAATAATTGTCCATGGAAATGATTATAAAGAGTATTATATCCATATATCGTAAGTCCAACTGGAATGATTGAACCTAATAGTCCAAGGATTAATCCTTCGATAATAAATGGTATTCTAATATTTAAGTTAGAGGCACCAATTAAACGCATGATTCCTATTTCTCTTTGTCTTGAAGAGATTGTAATTTTAATAGTGTTAGAAATTAGAAAAGCAGTTACTAGGATAAGAGCAATTACGGCACCAATACAGATTTTATGAATGAAGTCAAAGGTTGATATTAATTGATTTACTACTCCTTCACCATATTTAACTAAGGTTATTCCGTCTATTTTTTCGACTTTTTTCGCTACATTGTCAATTTTATTGATATCTTTGACTTTTATTTGGAAGGTATTTTGAATTGGATTTTCTTCGTCGGTCCAATTTTTCATTATACTGTCAAAAACTTCTGAAGAATCACGCATTTCGTTAGTTATTTGTTCTTTAGGGCGGAACTCATATTCATCGATGTTATTTAAGGAACTTATTTCTTCTCTGATTTCTTCAATTTTACTATCATCGGCGTTATTGTCAATGAAAGCAACTATGGTTACATCACGTTCGACTAATTTAGTAAAGTTATCGACGTTTTCTGATAAGATTAAGGAAATGGCAACGACTATTAAGGTTATAGTGATACAAGAGATTGAGGCAAAAGAAAGTGAAAAGTTACGGAATACTCCTTTAAGGGCATCTCGAATGTTTCTAATTATTATTCTGATTGATTTCATCTTCTATATGTTCCTTTCGCATAATCTTTTACCACTCTTCCTGAATCTAAAACTATTACCCTTTTACCCATTTGCTCAACTATATTAATGTCATGAGTAACCATAATAATCGTCGTACCTAATTTATTGATTTCATTTAAAACACGCATAATTTCCATTCCTGTGTTTTTATCCAAGTTTCCAGTTGGTTCATCACAGATTAGTAGTTTTGGTCCGTTCACAATGGCTCTAGCAATGGCAACTCTTTGTTGCTCGCCTCCTGAAAGCTGAGCTGGATAATTTTTTATTTTATGTTTTAAGCCAACTAGTTCAAGGGCTTTTAAAACTTTGGAATGAATTTCGTCTTTAGGTAAGCCAAATATTTCAAGAGCAAAGGCTACGTTTTCATAGACTGTTGATTTTGGAAGTAATTTAAAATCTTGGAAAACTACACCGATTTTTCTTCTTATCTTATAAACTTTACCATTTCTAAGTTTGCCAACGTCAATACCTCCGACGATGATTTGTCCTGAGGTTGGTTTTTCTTCACGATAAAGCATTTTTATTAAAGTACTTTTACCACAACCAGTCGAACCAATGATAAAGACAAATTCTCCTTTATCAATACTTAGGTTTAAATCCTGGATTGCTGTTACACCGGTTTTATATGTTTTTTTTACATTTGTAAGTCTTATCAGTTCCACAATCTCACTTCTTTCTATTTCTTTCCCGTTATTTCATATGTGTCTGTAGCAATGACAAATGATGCGGGGTCTATTTTTTTGATGGCTTCGGTTGCTACAAAGTATTCTCTCGTTGGGATTGCTGATATTAATATTTTTCTTGGTTCTTTAGTGTATCCTCCTTCAGCATTAATGATTGTCACACCATGATGAAGGGTTTCAAGGATAAATTCTTTTATTTCTTCTTCTTTATTAGTTATAATTTGCATTGTTTTATATTCAGATATTCCAAGGATTACTCTATCACTTATATACCCTATTATGAACATTGTTATGATAGAGTATAAAAATGAGGTCCAGCCGAAAACAAAAGCACCTAAAATAATTATTATTCCTTCAGAATACATATTGGTTTTACTATATGGCATTTTACAGTAAGTCGTAAGTATTTGTTTTAAAATGTCAGTTCCACCTGAGGTAAAATTATTTTTAAATACCAAACCACTACCTAATCCAGTTAAGACGGCTCCGGAAAGAACGAGGACTATAGTTTCGGTATTGCCAAAGTTTATATAGTCTGGTAGTTTCTCAGTTAGTTTAACAAATACTGGGTATAGGATTGAGCCAACTATAGTATTTGTAGTTTTTTCTTTGCCTAAAAAGACAAAACTAGCAATTACTAAAATTATATTAGCAATTAAAATTACTAATGATGGGTCAAGATTAAATAATTTTTCAGTTATTAATGACAGGCCACTGACTCCTGACATAATGTGAGCTTCTTTCATAAAGAGGTTGAATGCAATAGCCATAATTAGTATACCAATTATAAAATAAAAGTATCTTTGAATTTTTTTACTGCTATAGATTTCTTTTAAGAGGGCATTACTGTCTATTTTGTGTTTTCTTGAAAAGTTAAATATCACTTTACATTTCTCCTTAAATTCGCACTTATAAACTTATCAATATCACCATCTAACACTTTATTTACGTTGGTCTCTTCGACATTTGTTCGATGGTCTTTGACTAAAGAGTATGGGTGCATAATGTAACTTCTAATTTGTGATCCAAAGTTAATGTCTAAAGTTTCTCCTTTAAGTTTAGACATTTCTTCTTCTTTAGCTTTTACTTCAAGTTCATACAGTTTACTTCTTAGAATTTGCATAGCTTTAGCTTTATTTTGAACTTGTGAACGTTCATTTTGACAGGTAACAACAATACCTGTTGGCAGATGGGTTAAGCGAACCGCACTGTCAGTTGTATTGACACTTTGACCACCAGCTCCACTACTGTGATAAACATCGATTTTAATATCTTTATCATCTATTTCAACTTCGACGTTATCATCGATAACTGGGGTGACTCCTACAGAGGCAAAAGAAGTATGCCGGCGATTATTGGAATCAAATGGAGATAATCTTACTAAGCGATGAATTCCTTTTTCATTTTTTAGATAACCATAGGCATTTAAACCTTTTACTATCATGGTTATACTTTTGATTCCCGCCTCAAGGCCTGGTTGTTCATCGACTATTTCTACTTTATAACGCTTTTTTTCACACCATCTAAAGTACATGCGGTAAAGCATATTTGCCCAATCACATGCTTCGGTTCCACCAGCTCCAGAATGAATTTCTAAAACGGCATCATTTTTATCATATTCACCATTTAATAGGATAGATGTTTTGGCTTCTTCTAATCTATTTTTTAATGTTTCGTATTCTTCGGTAAGCCAATTGATTGTTTCTTCGTCATCCGCACTTTGAGTCATTTCAAGATATTCACTTGAATCACTGATAATTTTTTGAACTTCTTCTAAAATTCTTTTTTCTGAATTTAATTCGTTCATGACTTCAGAGCTATGACGACGGTCTTGCCAAAATCCCGGTTTATTTATTTCTTCTTCGAGTTTTTTTATTTTATCTTGTTTCTTTTCAGGGTCAAAGTGACCTCCATAAGTTTTTTGATTTTTCTAGTATTTGCGTATATTCTTTGATTAATTCTTTTGTTTCCACTTTCTAACCTCCGTATCATTATTCATTATACCAGATTATTTAGGTTTTGACCACAGGTTACATAATTATTTCACAAGTAAAAAATATACAATTTTCATGTATATTTTTAAATTTCATTAAGTTCAGTTTTTAACTCGTCTATCACTTTAGTTAAAGCCTTTATATCGCAAAGGTTTTCGATGAATTCTTCAGGTTTTTCATTTTTTTCAGAGAAAAAAGATATCGTTTGAATGGCTTTAGCGGTTTCTTCGTATTTTGTTTTAGAATTTATAAGCGATTCTAATTTTTTGATTTTATTTTTATCGGGATTTGTTTCAATTTCTTTTTCTAATTCTAAAACTTTTTGAGATGATTTTTCATATAATGGTTTTAAATTGTTTATTTCTTCAGTTATTTTTTTCCAATTAGTCATTAGAATCCTCCTTTTTTAAAATAAAGTATTTACATTCAAAAGCACAGTCATTTTTTAAGTATTCTTTGACTTTAGAATAATCATTATATGAATTAAATAATGAATTTTCTTTATTACAAAAACCTTTTAACCGAAGTTTATTATATGCCCAGTCACCTACAATGTAATCATAATCTTTAAAATATTCTGTAATTAAATTTTCGGTAGCTTTGAGGTCGAATCCTTCTTTATAATTTTCGATTAAAGAGTAATTATTTTCTAAAAGTTTTATCATCTGCATTTTGTTATCACCAATTAAATTATAACATATTTTACTCTGCTGGTATAGTTACTAAGGGCGTTTGACTATTTTCTCCACTGACATAATAATTAGGAACTGTTCCAGTTACAAGTTTCATGGCAACAGGTATTTTAGTATTTATGGTTACATCTTTGTTAAAAAAAGGTAATATTATTTTTTCGGTAACTTTTAGATTAACATATACTTGAATTAAGGCATTATTTATACCATAGTTTTTTATTTCCGTTTTTACGTTACTAGTGACATCACCAATTAGGTTTATTTTGACTGGAATTTTAGGACCAAAAGTATAGAGAATATTACTGTTCCAAAGACTTCCTAAGCTAAAGCGATAGATTATACCATCTTTTAAATCTTTTTCGTCATAATCAGGAAAGATATATTTTTTAAATTCGAGTTCATCGGCTTTGCCGTTTTCAATTTTTTTCATTTCTTGTTGGATACTTGTCGTAGCTTTAGTTAACTGTTTATTTATGGCTTGAGCATTAAAATCGACTGATTTTATTTCACCGTTATCATCTTTAGTAATGTTAAAGAGTTCATCGGGGTCAATTTTTTCTGTTATATATTTGGCAACTGCTTCATTAATGACAATGCTGGAGATTTTTTTAGCTTCTGTTTTGGCATATTCAAACATTACAGGACTTACTTGATTACTTAGATATTTTAATAGAAAGATGGCAGTTAAAATAACTAAAAAGAAAATAATTAAAATTATATTTAATGGTTTTAAAAATAAATATTGTTTTTTTAATTTTACTTTTTGCATATTATAATATATGTTTTTAGTAAAATTTAAAAAACTAGTTTTTGAAAACTAGTTTTAAGCAGGAATCCGATAAATGAATTTATATGTTATTTCAAGTTTATAATCTTGTCTTTCCATGAACTCTGGAACAGTCATTTTAACTTTCTTTTCAAAATCTTCATGATTTAAAGGTTTTTTTAAAACTTTTAGTGAAAGAATTTCGTATGTTTGACGATAGCGAGTTACGGTTCTTCTCTCTTCAGTACGGTAGTACTGATTATTTTCATTTATTGAACTAGTATCACTCCAGCCACTTGGGGTAGAAACTGTTTCTGTTTCATCGTCGCGGTATGGCCTTCCTTCAGGTTGAATTGAACTTATTATACTGTAGTTTCGTCTTTGACCGTTATACCAACGCCACTGTCTATCTTGATAGCGATATAACGTAGTAGTGTCCGGGTCGGAACTCGTATATTTAGTTAAATCTACATCTTCAGCAGCTGCATATTGGCCACTATTGAAATATATTTTTTTGCCACCTTTTTCATAATAATATTTGCGACCAACTGTTGTTTGAACAGAGCGATAGTCTTTTTCTTCTGGGGCATTTTGAGACCAATCGGTCCAGTCAGTTAAGATTGACATTTGTGTATCTTTATTAGCGTATCCGGCTGGCTGTTCAGATGAGAAGTCTGAATAATCGCCTTCAATATCATACCAATACCAGCTTTTATCTTGATAACGATATTGATATTTTTCGTCGGCTTCAATGTCAACGACACTTGCTTCGGTTGGAACAGTTGGAAGAATTGATTTGTCTTTAGGAAGTTTGATACCATATTTGGATGTTTTTTTACTTATTTCATCTTTAGTTATATAGTTTGACCAATCGGTATTATTTACTTCTCTTTCGTAGTAATTATAATACGGAACAACATCGACGATGGCATGACTACTTGGATAGGCATTTTGTTCCCTACTCCAGCCTTTATATTTAAGGTTAGTTGAACATTTGTCGCAACCACGAACATCTAAGGTATATACATAGTCATCTTTATATTTTGTAACTTTAACAGTTCCTGAACAACGAAGGTTATTTGTTTGGTAGCTTGAGAGAAAACCATCATATAGTTTATCAATGTAAACTTTTGTACTTTCACCTTCTTCAGCAGGCAGGTCATCATTATCCTTTAAATATTTTAGGGAAGCCGATTTAATTGTATCATAAATTTCAATACAGTTATCATTTTGAACCATTGTGTATATAATAAAACCTATCATGACAAAGGGTAAAATGGTTCCGATAATAAAAAATATAGTTAGCAGTGGTTTCTTGTTTTCAAATGATTGATTTACCGTATTACCTTGTTTATCGACATATGTAGCTCTTTTCATCTGGCATTGTTCCTTTCTATTCTCATTTTAATTATAACAGAGTTGATAAAATTTTTAAAGTTTTTCGTGAAAAAAAATAAGGACATATTTATTCCTTATCGCATATGTCTCTGTTCAGTTAACTTTGATAATTTTACTAAGCTTTTTTCTAAATTTTTTTCAGGGGTGCTTGGGATTATGTCTTTAGCAAATATTTCGTTTAAATATTTATAAACATCAGTATCTTCATAAAAATACATATAATCTTTTATTTTATTTAAGGTCATCTCACCGGTAAACAAAACTTTATCAGAAATCATTAAATCTAATTTTTTATAATAGGTCCATTTGACACTTTTGACTTCAATCCAATATTCTTGGTCTTTAAGGACTTTGGTTTTGTCGTTTAAAATACTGTTAACGCTTAAGAAATCTCTACTCGTTACCATTAAAACAAATTTTTTATCATCTAATACGTATTCTTTATATGGCATTTTAATTCTGTCAATTTTAAAGTTGTTAGGGTTTGCTGGATTATAATAGGTAATAACTGGTTTATAACGTTTGACATTTTTACTAAAATCATATTCTTCGGTTTTTTTATCCAGATTTTTTTTCTTTTCTTCAGAAACAACATTTTGAGGAAATTCACCATATTCTAATTTAATAATATCTTTATTTTCTTTAATTATTTTAATGTTTTGAGCAATATCTTCAGTCATCGGGGTTACTGGTCTGATACCATAAAATGGCTTATTTTCTTCAGCAAAAGTTATTTTTCCTTTGTCATCAACAGCGGCAGGATATATATGTGAAGAACCTAGTTCTAAAATTAATCCATTTTCATTTACGATGGCTTCATTGGTTTTAATTTCTGATGAGAGTAACCATTTAGCCGGTTCATCACCTTTAAATCCTTGGCAGCCAGTTAAGATGGCATAATCGGTAAACTTCGGCCGGCGATTAAATCCCAGTTTAGTTAATTCGTTTAAATCTTTTTCTGATAGTAAAGTGAACTCTGACATTTTGTCATCCTTTCTTGTTTTGGAATATTTATTATATCATATTTTCGTTTAAATATAAAAGAGAAGTTTTTTATACTTCCCCTTTTATATGTATATTCCATGTTCCTTGGTAGGTCCCATACTTTGATCTTTTTCTTTCATATATTTTTCGATAACGACGGCGTGGCCTTCTTTTAATGATTTAGGTACGTCGATGATTTTTTGATTACTAGATCCTCGGAAATAAAGATTTAGACTTCTTTTTGCAATTATAAATTTACCATCAACTAAAACATCAATATTTTTTAAAAGTTCTAGTGTTTTTTGGTTTTTTAAGAGGTCTTCATAATTAAATCCTGTGTAGCACCAAACGTCCATTCCGAGTTTATGAGCATGTTTAGCTATTTCGGTACAGGCTTCTGGCTGAAATAAAGGGTCACCACCGGATAAAGTGATGCCTTGTTGGCCTTGTAATTTATCCATTTCTTTTTTGACATCTTCGACATCGACAAGAAAGCCGCCTTTGAAATCCCAAGTTTCAGGGTTTTGACAGCCTGGACAGGCATGTGCACAACCTTGAGTCCAAATAACGGTTCTGATGCCTTCACCATCGACGATACTATCTGGTTGTAAGGTACTTGCTAGACGTATTTGCATTATTTATTTAAAATTCCAGCTGTTCCGTGTTTTACGCGGTCGTGTTCTTCGGCTTTTTTGCCGTTATTGAATCTATCAGTAGTTCCTACTAGGTAACCAGTGATTCTTCTTATTCTTTCAAATTTTACTCCTTGTCCAACAGTTTTTTCTCTTTCCATAAATAATTCCTCCTATCTTCCTCCGCAAGAGTTTAGACTTGCGTTTCTTACTCTTTCTATTGGTACACCTTCATATTCTTTTCTACCGCAGCCTGGGCAGTAGTCGCCAATAACACCGGTGTAGCCACAAACTGGGTCACGATCGACTGGATGATTAATTGCCCCATAACCCATTTTGTTATCGTGCATTAAGCGAATAATTTTTTCAAAAGCGTCAACGTTCATAGCAGTATCACCGTCTAGTTCAACGTAACTAATATGTCCACCATTTGTAAGAGCGTGGTATGGACCTTCTATTTTTAGTTTATCGACAATTGAAATATTGTAATAAACTGGTACGTGGAATGAATTGGTGTAGTATTCTCTATCAGTTACGCCTTTTATTTTCCCATAAATTGCTTTATCCATGTTAGTAAATCTACCTGATAATCCTTCGGCTGGCGTGGCAATTAATGAGAAGTTTAAGTTATATTTTTCAGAATATTCATCAACTTTATCACGCATAAATTTAACAATTTTTAAGCCTAATTTTTGAGCTTCTTCACTTTCGCCGTGATGTTTTCCAATTAGAGCTTTTAAGCATTCAGCTAAACCAATAAAGCCGACGGTTAAAGTTCCATGTTTTAAGACTTTACGAAGTCTATCACCCGGTTTTAGTTTTTCAGAGTCTATCCAAACTCCTTGGCCAAGTAAGAATGGGAAATTGTAGACGTGTTTTGTGCATTGATATTCGAAACGTTCTAGTAATTCATCTTTAACTAAGTCTTCTAGTTCACCAAGTTCTTTAAAGAAACCATCTAAATCTGTTTTTCCACTAACTATTCCATGTTTAATTCCAAGTCTTGGCAAATTAATTGAGGTAAATGATAAGTTTCCTCGGCCCGGAGTAATAGCTTTACTTGGGTCAACGTGATTGCCTAAAACCCTAGTACGACAACCCATGTAACCAACTTCTGTTTCATAGTTATTAGGGTCATATCCTTCTAAGTTAAATGGCGAATCAATAAATGAGAAGTTCGGGAATAATCTTTTAGCAGATACTTCGCAAGATAGTCTGAATAAATCATAGTTTGGATCTTCCTTATTATAGTTAACTCCTTCTTTTAATTTAAAGATGGAAATTGGGAATATTGGTGTTTCATGATTTCCAAGTCCTGCATCTGTAGCTAAAAGATAATTTTTCATGACCATGCGCCCTTCTGGTGAGGTATCAGTTCCAAAGTTAATTGATGAGAATGGAACTTGAGCGCCGGCACGTGAGTGCATAGTATTTAAATTATGAATAAATGCTTCCATCGCTTGATATGTTGTTCTATCGGTTTTTTTATAAGCAACATCATAAGCTTTTTTAAATAATCTTTTAACTTCACTTGATTCTTTAGCGTATGAATCAAACATTGATAAATCAACATTTATTGAATTTAGTTTGTCGATATCTTTAGCGATTCTATCCATATTGATAAAATGGTCAAACCCAGTTAAATCTAGAAAATCGGCAATGGCTTGTTTGAATTGTTTTTTAAAGGTCATAAGAACACCTGGAGCCATATAATAATCAAATGCTGGGATAGCCTGACCACCATGTTGATCATTTTGGTTTGACTGAATGACAATGGCAGCTAAGGCTGTGTAACTCATAATATCTTTTGGCGGTCTTAGGAATCCATGACCTGTAGAAAAACCGTTTTTAAATAATTTCTTTAAATCGATTTGACAACAAGTCGTTGTTCCCATTGGCCAAAAGTCCAAATCATGAATGTGAATATCACCATTATCATGAGCTTCGGCAAATCTTGGCTTCATCAAATATGCTTTGGCAAATTCTTTAGAAACAGTACTACCATATTGAAGCATTGTTCCCATGGCTGTATCACCATCAACGTTGGCATTTTCTCTTTTGGCATCTTCTTCACCAGCTGTTTTAAGTCCTAAATTTTCGATAGCTTTAACAAATTTGTGTTGTTTCTTCTCACCGATGAATGCTTGACGGGATTTATTACGTCTTTCACGATATTCAGAGAATGTTTTATAAACGTCTTCGTAATTTTTCTTTAATTTATCTTCAATGATATCTTGAATATCTTCAATTTTAATTTTGTCTTGACCTTTGTATTCTTTTTCGATTTGTTTGACAACAGAATTGAATACTTTATTGACATCTTTTTCCGTGTATAAGTCTTCGCCTTCTTGCTTTTCTAGGGCATCAAAGGCTTTTTTGATGGCAAGGGCTATTTTCGCACCATTCCATTCTACTTTTTTACCACTTCGTTTTATTACTGTTAAATGGCTTAAGTTTTCTTCATCAACCATTTTTGTACCTCCTACTCTGAGTCCATTATAGACTAGGAATATGTAATTAGTCAATAGAAAATGTTCGCTTTTTTAAAGAAAAAAATTCCAATTTGGAGTTTCCTTTGTTTTTTCAATATTTTTAGTTTTTGAAAAAATGTAAATTTTTACTTTTGTATATTTTTGACATTTTTGCTTTTTGTTATTTTTAACTTTTGTGTTCGGTTTTCCTTTATTTTATAAGGGCTTGCGCTTGAATTTGGTTTCAATCTTACTTTTTTTATTTTTTATAAAAAACAGTTTTTCAAAAATATTACTTTTTGGTTTTTTATATTTTTTTGTGTTTTTATTTTCTTTTATTTTGCTTATTCAAAGGTAAAATGTTCGCTTTTTAGAATACATTTTGTTTGGGTGACATATGCTTATATAGGTGGTTATAATGGGCCGTAAATTAAGAGTACTTTTGATTATGTGTTTGCTTGTTTCAGGCTGCGGAAAGGGTCCGGAAATTTTGACGGATATAGAAAATAAGAAAGCTTTAGTTTCAATTAATTATCCAGTGACTGAAGTAAGTGAACTGGATGAGGCAATTAGTTCTTATATAAATAAAGTTAAAAATGAATTTAAAAGAAATAACTATAAAGGAAAGCCTGAACTAAATATTTCATATACTTATAAAGAGGTTAACAGCGAGATTATAAATGTAAGTATTTTAACCGAGATAGTTACCGACAAGACGATTAATAAGATTAAGACTTTTACTTATAATAAAAATACTAATAAATTTTTAACGATGGATGATATTGTCGATGATTTAGATGTTTTAGATTATGATATCAAAAAAGAAATGCTAAAGAAATATCAAAATGCCGATATGGATTATTTAAGCAGCGCTAGTTATGATTTTTTTACAATCGACGACGATAATTTAACTATTTATTTTAATCCGGCCGAACTTAAAACTACGGATTCTAATCTCGTTTACTTAGATATTCCACTAGATAGTTTAAATTTATTAATCGATGTCGATAAGCAAGAGGAGACAACTAATTATACAAATTTTAAAAAAAAGACTATAAGTGAAGAAGATAAAGTGGTAGCTTTAACTTTTGACGATGGTCCAAGTAAATATACGAAGGATATTTTAGATATTTTAAAGAGATATGATGCGTGCGGGACTTTTTTTCTAATTGGCAATAAAGTGTCTTTTTATGGCAATATTTTAAAAGAGATGTTACAGAACGGAAATGAGATTGGAAATCATTCATATGACCATAAGTATTTGACACGGCTTTCAGAAAATGAGGTTAAGGAGGAGGTAAGCAAAACCCAAGAGGAGATTAAAAGGGTCACTGGTTTTACACCAAAATTATTTAGACCAACTTACGGTGGGTATAATAATACTCTCAAAAGCTATATCGATTTAACTTTTGTACTATGGGATGTCGATTCCAGAGACTGGGAAGTTAAAAATACTGAGGGAATTATGAACAATGTTTTAAAGGATGTGAAGGCTGGAAGTATTATTTTGTTTCACGATAATCACGAATATTCAGTAAAAGCTTTACCCGAGGTAATAAAGGAACTTAAAAAAAGAGGTTATAAGTTTGTGACGGTAAGCGAACTTTTAGAACTTAAGAAAATTAGAGAGGGTCAATGACTAATTACGATTTAGAGGAAGGCACGCTATTAAAGATTCAGTTTGCTTTAACTGTTTTATTAATTGGCTCTTTACTTATTTCTTTAACACTTACTTACAACGAGATTTTAAAGATGAATGATGATAAGCCTTTGTATGATGAAAATGAAGAGATTGAGATTTTAAGTTTTAATAGAGTTTTAGCTTTAATTATTTCACTTTTATTTTTAATGGTAAATATTAAGGATAAGAATTTAAAGATTAAATATAATCAAGGAAATTTAGATGATGCGAATAAACAGATTATTGCGGGTATTTTATCTTTTTTGGCTTCATTAATTGTATTAGGTACGGCAATTACGGGTTCAGTAGAAAATCCAGAGGATTAAAAAAGAAGCTTTATTTAGCTTCTTCTATTACTCTTGTTTCACGAATAACAACTACTTTTATAGTGCCTGGATATTGAAGTTTTTCTTCGATTCCCTTTTTAATATCACGAGCCAATTTATGGCTTTGAATGTCATCGATTTCTTCCGGTTTAACGATTACGCGAAGTTCACGTCCAGCTTGAACGGCATAAGCTTTTTCAACGCCATCCATTTCATTGGCGATATTTTCAAGGTCGGTTAATCGTTTGATATAGTTTTCTAAAGAGTCATTTCGAGCTCCCGGACGTGAGGCAGATAAGGCATCGGCAATTGTAGCTAAAACAGCAATAACTGATGTCGGTTCACAGTCACCATGATGTGAGGCGACTGTATTTCTAACAACTTCATTTTCACCATATTTAGTAACTAATTCTAGGCCTAATTCAACATGGCTACCTTCGGCTTCATGGTCGATTGATTTACCAATATCGTGGAAGAGTCCAGCTCGTTTAGCTAAGGTTACATTTTCACCTAATTCGGCAGCTAATAGTCCAGTCAAATGTCCTACTTCAACGCAGTGTTTTAAAACATTTTGACCATAACTTGTTCTGAAATGTAGTTTTCCTAAAGCTTCGACTAATTCTGGAGCAACTTTTGTAAGTCCAAGTTCGAATAAGGCTTCATTACCGTATTCCATGAGTTTTGATTTCATCTCAGCAGCTGTTTTGGCATACACTTCTTCAATACGACTTGGATGAATTCTTCCATCTTTGATTAAGGCTTCAATTGTCAATCTTGCAATTTCCCTTCTATATGGGTCAAAGCTTGATAAGACGATAGCTTCTGGGGTATCATCGATTATTAAATCAACTCCAGTTACAGCTTCAATCGTTTTAATGTTGCGACCTTCTCTACCAATGATTCGTCCTTTCATTTCATCGTTTGGAAGAGTGACAACAGTTACTGTTTGTTCGCCAGCTACGTCGCCAGCATATCTTTGCATAGCTGTTACAAGCATATTTTTAGCGTTTTTATCAACTTCTAATTTAGCTTCAGCTTCGCGGTCTTTGATGTATGAAGTTATTTCAAGGTCCATCATGTTTTCAACTTTTTTCATGATTTCGTCTTTAGCTTCTTCTTTAGTATATCCAGCAATTTTTTCAAGTAGTTTTATTTGTTCATTCTTGGTATTTTCTAACTCCACTTGCTCTTTTTGAATATCTTTTTGTTTATCAAGCAAATCTTGTTCTTTACTGTCTAATATTTGTTCACGATTTTGAAGGATTTGATCACGGCGATCAATGCTTTCTTCGCGAGCTAATAGACGTTCTTCAGATTCTTTGATTTCTGATTTTTTTTCTTTTATTTCTTGATTTAATTCGTTTTTTAAACGATGATTTTCTTCTTTAGCTTCGAGAATACTATCTCTTTTTAACTTATCAGCTTGAGTCTCTGCATCTTCTAATAATTTGTTTGCTTTTTTAGTGGCTGATAAAACTTTTAAGGAGTTTAAAATCATCATAAATATAATACCAACAAAAAGTCCAATTAAAACTAGCAAAATGGAGAAAACAATATGATTCATATTTTACCTCCATTACTACAGGGAATAATCCCTAATTCTATTGTAAAGGTAATAATATGAGAAGTCAAGAAAAAGTTTTCAAGCAAAAAAGCCATTACTGGCGATAGGATGAGAGTTTAAATGTAGTCGCAAATATAATCTGTATATTATTTTTTATGTATCAAAAACCTTTTTTGGCAATTATTTTGAAGTTTCCCTTATTATCCGTATTTTCAAATATAACACCCTTAGTAGCATCACAATCACTCATTTCACAAGATAACACTTCTTCAGGCGTATGATATTCTTTCTCACTCCTTGGAAAACTGATTAAATCAGAATAGTCAGTTGTTGCTACATTATATTGTATTTCATCTTTTTTGTTTAAATACATTAAAACATATTTTGCTTCATTTATATACATATACCATGGAATGTTATTTTTTAAATGGTATTTGAATTTTTCTTCAATTATTTTCTCATTCATATTTAATGCCTCTTTTTGTTAAATTAAAAACTATTTTTCAAAAATTAAATTATACAAAATCATACATAAATAAAAAAAGACAAAAATTTGAAATAATATATAATTAATTCAAAATTTTTTCTTTTTTCACTAAAAAATCATAAAATACAAATTAGCATAATTAGTAATTTGTATTATCTAATTTTTATTTTATTTCCATTTTCATCAGTATAGTAAACGTTTCCATCCGGATGTTTGGTAACATGAAAAACTTCTTTCCCGTTTTTCTTTAATTGAGTAACGTAATTTTCTTCTCCATTTTTATCAATGTAAGTTGTAAGATTTACTTGTGCATCACCATTACCTGCGTTACATGATATAGTTTTATTACGACCTGTATCTGACATTTTTATACCTCCTTATCTAATTTTATCTAAGCATTCTGACACAGCTATACCGGTTGCAACAGATAAATTCATTGATGAATTATTTCCATACATATCTATATGAACTGTGTCGCTTACATTGTCTAAAACTTCTTGTGATATTCCATATCTTTCGTTTCCTATTATAAAAGCATAAGATTTGCCTTTTTCAAATTTGTAATTTTGAATAGGTATGCTCTTACTAGTTAATTCTAACGCTAAAATATTAACATTTAATTTTTGTAAAGCTGTAATACACTCTAATATATTTGGATACGTTTCATAATCAACATAATTTATAGTATTTCGTGAAACTTTAGCTAATTTTTTGTTTTTCAAATCATCATAACTAAGATCACCACATATAAAGATTTCTTTTACTCCTAAAGCATCTGATAAACGAAAAATGCTTCCTATATTTACAGCATCCTTGACATTGTCAAGAATTAGATATATTGGAAATTTTTTATGTTCATGTTTATACGTTAAATGAGTTAATTGAACATTATCACTCATTGTATAGCCTCCTCTACCATGTTTTGTAGTTTGGTTTCAACTGCAAAGCCAAACATTTTAGCATATGAGCTGAATTGTGTAGTAAGTTCTATATATCTATCCATATCCGGTGTTTCGAAAAGTTTTGAATCTTTGGTTAATTCTTCATCTGTATATGGAGAAAAATATATAAATTCACCAAAACTTTTAAAATTAGTATATGTTTGAAAAAATTCATCAGTTAAATAGTTTCCTATTCTTAAAGTCACTTTTGTGTTGTTGTGTTTAAGCAAATATTGTAATTCTTTAGGTACTCTAACATCTATGGCCAAACTATCACCCTCTTTTGCTTTATACGTTATCACATGTATTATTTATTGTCAATGTTTATGTGTTAATTTATTTATGATTTTTATAAAAAAAGCCATTACTGGCTTATTTGATTTCGGCAACTTTAACTTTGTAGTCACCATTTGAACTTGCAACAACAACGGTTTCGCCTTGTTTATTACATCGATTTTTTGTTATGTTTACTCTTTTTTTTCACGCATGTTCCATCAACTTTATATAAAGCAACTGCCACAACATCTTTTACCCTTAAGTATCTTTCAAGCAAATCATCTATGGAAATAAACTCTGGTATGTCATCTTCATCATGTGGGTCATATTCTGTAAAATTTTCCATAAATCCTTCTATGGTTTTACAATAGCCACCTATTAAATAATGATCTTTGTAAAAGTAAACAATTCTATATCCATCGGTTTCTTTTTTTTCACCAAAGTCATAAATGAGTTCTTCTTTAAATACTTCCGTGTTATCAACTTTTTCTACATTATTTTTTATTTTTTTTGCTATGCATTTAGCATTAATATCATATATTGCAACACCTAAAGCTTTATTATTGCTTTTTAATAGCTCATTTAATATCTTATCAACAGAAGTGTTTTCTGGTAAATTTAGTTTCTTATTAAAGTCTGATATATTTTCGGCATATAGTCCAAACGGGGCTTCATGATGATTATCATAATAATAAACAATTCTATAACCATTATAATGCGTAATATAAGTGTCATGTTTACTTAGCTTGTCTTTATCAATATTCATATACAACCTCCATTTTATTTTTTACTTAATATTTAAATTTGTTCTTCCTTTAAAATTTTTGTTTAACGATAAAATTAGATGCTTCATTGATATAATGTATTCTTTTTCGCTAATCGGAAATCCAAGTCTCATTCTTTCATTTAAACTATAATCTTTTTCTACTTTTGTATAAGATTCATGTATATTATATGAATACCACTCAAAGCTTTTAAGTAACTCTTTTTTTATTTTTTTCAAAAAATATAATTAACGGTGAATTAACATGTCCGTTAACATAATGATAACCTCTTAATAATCTTTGTAATTCTTCTGTTTTAATAAGTTTTAAAATATTTTGATTTTTTCGCTTTAGTAAGTTTATCATTAATGAAATTTCGGAAAATTATTCAATCTCTGCTAATCTTTCTTCTGGTACATATTCATATATTTGTTCATAGTTTATTTTATTTACTATTTGAGATAACCTTAAAATAAACGTTTCAACATTATTCTCTGTATATAGTTTTTTTCTTGTTTAGCATGCTCTACTTCATGAAGTAAAGCTTGAAAAATTAATAAATTTTTATAAAAAAAGCCATTACTGGCTTATTTGATTTCGGCAACTTTAACTTTATAGTCACCATTTGGACTTGCAACAACAACGGTTTCGCCTTGTTTATGTCCAAGAATAGCTTTAGCGATTGGTGAAGCGTTAGAAATTTTATTAGCAAAAGGATCTGCTTCTTTAACACCAACGATTGTATATTCGTCTTGTTCACCATCTTCTAAATATTCTATAACAACGGTACTTCCAACAGATACTATATCTTTGGCACCTTCTTTGATTACAATGGCGTTTTCTATCATTTTTTCCAAAGTAACAATTCTATTTTCGGTGTCTGACTGTTCACTGCGGGCTGCATCGTATTCAGCGTTTTCACTCAAATCACCTAAGGCTCTGGCTTCTTTTAAAGCGGCGATGACCTTTGGACGTTTTTCCGTTTTAAGGTAATCTAGTTCTTTCTTCATGTCTTCTAAGCCTTGTTCGGTTACGTAGAATTCTTCGCTTTGATCCATTTTTGTTTCACCTCAGTTCTTTGTATTTTTCACTTTCAAAATGATACTACACTTTTTACCCTTTGTCAACACATTTTTAGCATATAATCTTTTTTGTATGATTAATTTATGATAATGTCTTAAGTGTTAACTTTTGAAAATGTCCCAAGTCTGATATATAATATGTCACCGA
>CALVRJ010000019.1 GCA_944358545.1 uncultured Bacilli bacterium
GTCATGGAATCAGAACCTTTCTATATTTTTCCAATAAATATTTTATCATGAGTTTCTGGTTAGTGACTCTTTTTTTTATAAAAATAGTGTCAATGGGATTTCGCCTCACCAACACTATTTATTATAGAACCTATATATATTTACTTATTGCTCTTTATATTATGACTCCTTTTTTACAGAAAATGATTAAATCTTTTAAAGATAAGGATTATAAGGTTTTTATATTTTTATTCATAATTTTAGTTAGCATTTTTAACTGTTTACCTACTTTTACTTCGGTTTTTTTAGGAACTAGTGATGGGGTTAATAGTAATTTAACTGCTTCTTTGTTTTCTATTGGAGTAGGGTATTATGTTTTTGGATACTACATTAGCAAAAAAGATATTTCGAGGAAAGAAAATTTGATAAGTATAATTATTTATTTTGTTTCAATGTTTTTTTGTACATTATATTTACTATTTTTTAGTAAGAGAATGGCAGACCCTGGATATTTTCCTTTAGAATATTCTTATTTTCCAATTTCTATAGCTTCAATGTGTGTATTTATTTCGTTTAAATATTATTTTTCAAAAGGAATAAAAAATGAGTTATTACTAAAATTAATTACTACTATTAGTTTGTCTGGTTTTGGTATTTATTTGTTTCATGTTCCGCTTGTGGAAGAAATTCATAAGCTTCCGTTTATGATGAATATATTTAATTTTAATCCACTTTTAGGAACTGTTTGCTTGATATCATTAATTATTTTTATTTTAACCATAGTATTTTATTTAATACGAAAAATTCCTATTTTTAGAAAGATCTTTTAAATAGGTTTTTTTCTGTTTTAAATATATGATATAATGAAGTATAGTTTAGTAAGGATGTTAGATTATGAAGAAAATAAAAAGTTTTATAATGTCTAAGAAAAATCAAATTATTTTAATTTTATTAGGAATTTTTTTGATGATGTTAATTTTGAATATGTTTACTCCATTGATTGCAGATGATTATTCATATTCTTTTAAATTAAACAATGAGAGAATTGTTAATTTAATTGATGTTTTTAATTATCAATTATGGCATTATTTTAATTGGGGTGGTAGGGTTATTGCTCATGCGATTGCTCAAACTTTTTTGATTTTTCCTAAGGATGTTTTTAATGTTTTTAATTCAATTGTTTATACTTTGGTTGTATATTTGATTTATTTAAATGTAAAAGGCGATAACAAAAAAGATAAACCACTTTTTTTACTTGCAATTCATTTTTGTTTGTGGTTCTTACAACCGGTTTTTGGACAAACTTGTTTATGGTTAGTTGGTTCTTGTAATTATTTATGGACAATGTTCTTTATTTTGTTATTTTTATGGTTTTTCCGAAAAAACTCAAAGAAAAATTCAGTTTTAAAAATGATTTTAATGTTCTTATTCGGAATTATTGCAGGCTGGACGAACGAAAATACGGCTTTTGGTTTAATAGTTATTTTGGTTGGTATTATGCTTACCGATAAATATCAAAAACATATTAAAATTTTAGGTTATAAAATTAGTGGCCTTATTGGAACGATTTTAGGTTTTATTATTTTGATTGTGGCACCAGGAAATTTTGTGAGAGAGTCTTCGATGAGTGATGAGTCATCGTTAATGATTAAACTTTTAAAAAGAATAATTGATGATACTATTAGTTTTGTTGATTATTGTTTACCATTACTTATTGGAATAGTGATTTTAATTAGTATTTATATTTATAAAAAGAAAAAATATGATTTAATGTCAATTGTATTTTTAGTTGGTTCAATTTTAACTGTATATGCGATGGTCTTATCACCAACTTTTCCGGCTAGAGCTTGGTTTGGTGTAATTACATTTGCAATAATAGCTGCGATGATTTTGCTTTATCAGTTAGTTGATTTGGAAAGAATTTTTAAGTTTATAATGGGTGATGTTATTGTAATTGCTTCAATAATATATGTTTCTAGTTATTTAGTTGGATTTAATGATATTAAAGAACTTAGAAATACATGGATAAACCGAATCAATTATTTTGATGAATTAAAAGATAAGGAAATTTTTGATGCGGAAGTTGAACCTTATTATGCCAAAGATCCACATAATCCATGTTATGGAGGAGTCGATTTGAATAAGAATGCTGAAGACTGGCCTAATTTTAATGTTGCTGGTTATTATGGAATGGATAAGATTACACTTAAAAGTGAATGATTTATTTAGAGAGGAGTAGGAGAATTATGACAAATTTTTTTGATAAATTAAAAATAACAAATTATCCTAAATTTATTTTATTATTTTTATTAAGTATTGCGACACTTGTTTATTTGAGTGTAAATAGTTATATTTATATTATTTTAACTTTAATTTTAATTTATGTTTTATCTTTCAAGGTAAATATTCCTAAATTTGTATATTTTTTATTAGGTTTTTCTTTGATCTCAAAACTTGGAGTTATTTTAATTTTTAATCCACCGATTGAGTCAGATTTTAAAACAATGTATGATGCAGCTAAAATGTTAGCGTCAGGTAATTTTGATTATACAAATTGGGATTATATTATAAGATGGGGTTATCAAACTGGCCATATATTTTATCAAGCTGTTATTTTAAAACTTTGTGATAGTGTTTTTTTACTTAAATTTATTAATTGTTTAGCTTTAACGGGAACAACAGTTATCATGTATTTAACAATTAAAGAATTAATTAATGAAAAGACTGCAAGATTTTGTAGTTTACTTTATTGTTTTTATTTAATGCCGGTTATGCTTACAACGGTTTTAACTAATCAGCATATTCCTACTTTTTTATTTTTCTTAGCTTTTTATATGATAATTTCTTCAAGATTTGATAAAATGAATTTTATTTTAAGGTATTCATTGATAGGAATATTTATTGGAATTGGAAATATCATGAGACCTGAAGGTATTATATTTATTTTAGCAATAATTTGTTATTTTATATTTTTGTGTTATAAAGATGAAAAACTTAAAGATATAGTGAAGAAAATTTTATTTGTTTTAGTTAGCTATTTGATAATTACCAAAGGTGTTTCTTTAACTTTTGAGCTTACGGGAATAAGTAAAAGTGGCTTAGGAAATAAAGATCCTTTATGGAAGTTTGTTTTAGGTACTAATTATGAAAGTAATGGACAATATTCTTTAAAAGATGATTTAACTTATCTTGATCATCCTAAGAAGGAACTTGAGGTGATTAAGGAGAGGACTATTGAAAATCCCGGACAATTTGCTCATTTACTTTTAAGTAAAGCTAGAATGTTTTGGCTTGGCAATGATTTATATTGGTCTAATAATTATTTATATAGTCAAAATTTAAAGATATTTTCACATGAAATTTATGGTACAAAAGTTAATGAGGTTATGAATTTATATAATAACCAGGTTTATTTATTGACATTTGGTCTTGCGATGGTTGGACTTTTTAGATTAATTAAATCTAAGTTTGATAAAAGAACTAATTTATATATAATACTTTTATGTGGATATTTTATTGTTTATTTATTTATCGAGATTATGAATAGATATACATATACACCAAGGGTTGCTATATTTATTTTAGCTGGTTATGGAATGTGGTATATTTATAATAGGTTTATTTTAAATAAATGTGTAGAGAACATTGAAAAGAAAAATAAGAAGCGTAAATATATAAAAACTGTTAAGAGATAAATCCTAACAGTTTTTAATTTTCTGCTTCTTCTAACATATTAGTAATAAATATACCATAGCCTTTTAACGGGTTATCTACAACAACGTGAGTTACTGCTCCCACAATATAATCCCCTTGAATAATTGGTGAACCACTCATTCCTTGAATTATTCCGTTTGTTTTATCTTTTAATACTTTATCTGTTATTTCAAAGATAAAATTTTTATTTTTTGATTCAGTGTTATTTATTTGAATAATCTTGATATTATATTCTTTAATATCATTATCATTTAGAACAGTTAATATTTTAGCTTCTCCTGTTTTAACATCATCTTTTTTTGCTACTTTATATGTTTTTCTGTTTGATATATCACGTTCATATTTTCCAAATACACCTTGAGTTGTATTTTCTTTAACTGTTCCTTCAATCTTGTTAGGATTATATTCTGCTTTTTTTTCGCCGGGTGAACCATCTGTGCTTGGAATTATTCCAGTTACTTTTGATTCAAAGATTTTTCCATCTTTTATTTCTAATAATTTTCCAGTTGATTGTTCTTCAATTTCGTGTCCTAAAGCTCCAAAATTTTTTGTGATTGGGTCAATAAAGGTGAGTGTACCAATTCCACTGATGCTATCTTTAACATATAGTCCAGTTTTATATATTCCATTTTCATCTTTTGTTAAATTTAAAGTTGTATTTTTTTCTTCATTATTTCTTACGAAAGTAATTTTAATTGGTAAATTATTTTTTGCTATCTCATTGATTTGTTCTGCCATTTCATCAATGCTATTTATTTGATTATTATTTATTTTGATTATTATATCGCCATTTTTTAAATTTGCTTTTTTTGCTAAATTTTCACCGTTTACATTGTAAGATCCAACTATTAATACTCCCTCGAAATTTAAAGTTATTCCAATGTTTTCACCACCTGCGATAATTTTATCTGAATAAGCTATGGCATTTATAGGAATAATAAACATTAAAAGAAGTGTGATGATAATTTTTTTAAACAAAAAATCATCTCCTATTTATTCAGACTACATTATTATTATGTAATTATGTTTTAAAATAATTAGTGATAAAAAATGGTAAAATTTGATTTTGAGCTTTATTTTGTTGATACTATGTGATATTATATTCATGGTGATTTTAGATGGGAAAGATATGCAAAGACAATTTTCTGTTTTTCTTTTCTAATAGCGTTGTATTAGATATTATATGTTATATAGCAATTTTTTTGTGTATTATTTTTTTGATTTTATTACAATATAAACAATTTTTTAATTCTATTGGATTAAAAAAATTAAAAAAATTTTTAATCTTTACAACATCTATATGTTTTTTGATTTTTTTGGGTGGAAATTTTGAAATTTTACTTCACAAAGATAACTTTTATGGATGTATGAATTCTTTTGATAAAGTTCATAGTGATACCAAAAATATTATAATCGGAGATTCTAGAATGGAATTTATTGTTGACGATAAAGAAATTCAAGTGCCTTATAATATGGTTTTTATTGCAAAAAGTGGTAAAACATTAGAATGGTTTAGAGATAATGCCCTTCCAGAATTTAATGATAATGTAAAAGATAAGAATTTCAAATATAATGTTGTTATTAATATGGGTGTTAATGATTTAAATTATGGATTAGACCCTGAGAACAGAGCAGATGAATATTATGATATATATGATGCTTTGGCTAAAAAATATCCGCAAATTAATTTTTATTTTATGTCTATTAATCCTATAAGGTATAAATTATTGGAAAGAAATGAGCCTGGTAATGTTAGAACAAATGAAAAAATTGAAGATTTTAATAAGACTATTGTAAAGAATATAAAGAACAGTGAAAAAAATAATATACATTACTGTGATTCATATCATGATTTAAAATTTGATACAGATGATGGTCTTCATTATACGAGAGAAACTAATAAAAAAATCATCAAATATATAACTGATGATTGTATTGAATATTAAAGAAACTTTTGTTTCTTTTTTAATATGGCATAACAAATAGGGAAACGATAAAGAATGCAATTATGGCAATAAGCATTATCCAAACGATTACTTTTTGTACTTTACTATTCATACTTTCACCTCATATTTAATTGTACTACAATTTTATTATTTTTGGAATATTTTTATAGTTAATCAATATAATTTGATAGAGGGATAAGATATGAAGAAAATACTTAATCATTTACGTACTAGGTTACATATTAGCAAAAATCTTTTTGTTTTTTTACTTGTTTTAGTTATTGTTGGAGTTGCTGCTGGATCATTTTTTGCTTCAATTTTAGGGGAAGAGGATAAAAGACTTGTTTTAGAATATTTAAACAATTTTTTTAATAATTCTTTAAATAATAATTTAGAATATAACGAATCATTTTTTAATACGTTAATTTTTACTTTGGGATATGCTTTAATCGTTTGGCTTTTGGGAATATCAGTAATCGGTTTTATTTTAGTAATCGGTTTTCTTTTTATTAAATCATTTATTATAGGTTTTTCTATAGGTAGTTTAATTGTAAACTTTCATTTAAAAGGTGTTTTATTTTCAATTGGTTATGTATTTCCTCATCATATTATTAATTTACTTATTTATATTATAGTTTCTGGTTATGCATTGTATCTTTCTTTTAAAATAATAGGGGCTTTTACTGGAAAAAAAGAAATTGATTTTAAAAATATAATGAATAAATATTGTTTTGTATTGGGATTTTCATTGGTGATTTTGACCTTAACTAGTCTTTATGAAGTTTATGTAATGCCTAGTTTGATGAATTTTTTGGTACGTTTGTTAAATTAAATGGCTTAATTGTCATTTTTTTGTTATAATATAGGTTAGAAATGAGGTGCTATCTATGGAAAAAGTTGTTGTTGGAATAAGTGGGGGAGTAGACAGTAGTGTAGCTGCTTTACTTTTAAAAAAACAAGGTTATGAGGTTATTGGCCTTTTTATGAGAAATTGGGATAGTACTTTAAATAATGATTTTTTAGGGAATCCAAATTTAAACAATAATATTTGTCCACAAGAAGAAGATTATAACGATGCGTTAAAAATTTGTCAAAAATTAGGTATTCCTTTACACCGTATTGATTTTGTAAAAGAATATTGGGATTACGTATTTACTTATTTTTTAGATGAGTTAAAAAAAGGTAGAACGCCTAATCCCGATGTTATGTGTAATAAATACATTAAATTTGATATGTTTGCAAAAAAGGCGAGAGAACTTGGTGCTGATTATATAGCTACTGGTCATTATGCGAGATTAATAGATGGAAAACTTTATAAAGCGAAAGATTTAAATAAAGATCAAACTTATTTTTTATCACAAGTTTCTAAAGAACAGTTTAAGAATGTTTTATTCCCAATAGGGGAGATGGAGAAAAGTGAAGTAAGAAAAATTGCTCATGAATATGATTTGATTACAGCTGACAAAAAAGATTCTACAGGTATTTGTTTTATTGGTGAACGTAATTTTAAACATTTCTTAGAAAATTATTTACCTAATAATCCTGGAGATATTGTCGATATAGAATCTGGTAAAGTTTTGGGAAAACATTCAGGGCTTATGTATTATACTTTGGGGCAAAGAAGAGGACTTAACATTGGCGGAACTAAAGACAGATTATTTGTTGTAAAAAAAGATTTAGATAAAAATGTTTTATATGTTGCTTCTGGTGATGAAAACAAATATTTAATAAGTTATGCAGCTATTATTGAAGATGTAAATTTACTTGATGAATTACCAAGTGAATGTATGGCAAAGTTTAGATATAGACAAAAGGATAATAAGGTATTTGTTACAAAACTAGAGGATGGCAATTTACTTGTAAAGTATCCTGACGGTGTTAGAGCTGTTACTCCAGGACAAGCTTGTGTGTTTTATGACGGTGATGAATGTCTTGGAGGTGGAATTATTAAGGAAGTATTAGATACCAGAAATTAAGTAATTGCATATTATATTGTTAAGTATATTATTGACGAAGATTTAAAATAATAGTAAACTATATATTATTATTTTAGGAGGTTTGATGTTAGATGTTTGGCGTAATTGCAGTTTTGATTCCTAGCGTAATTGGAATAAAATTATTTGATTATTTAAGAAAAGGACTTAGTTTAAAAAATACAATTTATTATTATTTGATATTTTTAGGAATTTCTTGGATAATTTGTAGTTCACTTGGCGGTAGTTTATTTGAAGTTAATAATAATTTATTTATAAAATTATGTAATGATCCATTTTTATTTAGTGAGTTTACTGGCCTTAATATTTTGATAAATGTTATTTTAGCTATTCTTACTGAAGTTATAATCAGAAATATTAAAGTTAATATTACTACTGAGAAAGCGAATGAAAAGGTAATTAGTAATGCAAAAAAGAAGATTAAGAAAACTAAGTAATATTTTATTAATTTTATTAATAAATATTATTTTTGTTTTGATTTTTTTAACAAATTATGAAAATCAAGAATTTTCTGATATAACTTTTGAACAATTATTATTTACTCTTGTTACGTCCGAGGGTACAAGTACAGGTGTTGTTTTGGACGGCTTTGTTTATGTTGCTTCAAGACTTTTTGTAGTAAATATAATAATATTTATATTATATTTGGTTTATAGAAAGGTATTTAAAGATAAAAAAACTTATTTAAGAATTTACTTTGGTAAGAAAAAAATAAGCTTTAGATTATTTCCTATTCATTTTATAATAAAATTTATTTTGGTATTAATATTTGCAATATGGTCTATTAATTATGCTTATTATGGTTTTGGCGTTGATAAATATTTAAATACTAAAAAAAGTAATTTTATAAGAGACAATTATGTCGATGCTAGAAGTGTTTCAATAAAAGCACCGGAACATAAGAAAAATTTAATATATATTTACGTAGAATCTTTAGAAACATCTTTATTTTCGGAAAAAAATGGGGGTAATTTTAATACTTCAATAATTCCTAATTTAGAAAGACTAGCTAGTGATAATATTAATTTTAGTGAAACTAATACGTTAGGTGGGGCAAAAATGGCTTACGGAACTACTTGGACTATGGGAGCTTTAGTGGGTTCAACATCTGGGATTCCTTTAAAATTTACTTTAAGTAGTAATCATATAGCTAATGATTGCCGAGGATATAAAGATTTTTTGCCGGGAGTTTACAATTTAGGTGATGTTTTGAAAGAAAATGGCTATAAAAATTATTTTATGCTTGGGTCGGATGCAGCTTTTGCTGGTCGAGATGTTTATTTTAGTAAGCATGGTGATTATGAAATATTAGATTATAATTACGCCAAAGACAATGGATGGATACCTAAAAACTATTATACTTGGTGGGGTTATGAAGATAGTAAGCTTTTCGATTTTGCTAAAAATGAACTAACAAATATTTCGAAAACTGATGAACCATTTAATTTTACACTGCTTACAGCAGATACGCATTTTACGGATGGTTATGTCGATAAGTCATGTGATACACCGTATAAAGATCATTATTTAAATTCTTATCATTGTAGTGACTCTCAACTTGGGGCATTTATAGATTGGATTCAAAAACAAGATTTTTATAAGGATACAGTAGTTGTAATTACGGGCGATCATTTAACAATGCAAGGTAATATAGTTGATATGTTTGATTATAATAACGAAAATAATAGATATGTCTATAATGTGTATTTAAATACAGATAAGGATAAAAAAAGGACTAAAAACAGAGAATTTAATTCGTTTGATTTTTATCCAACTACATTATCAGCTTTGGGTTTTGATATAAAAGGCAATAGATTAGGTCTTGGAACAAATTTATTTTCTAATAAGCAGACTTTAACTGAAAAATATGGTAAGGAACAATTAGATGAAAAATTACAAGACAATTCAACTTTTTATGATGACATATTAATTCAAGATACATTTAAAAACTGTAAGTAAATAAGACTAATAAATAGTAGGGGAGTAGTACCCTACTTTTTGTTTACATTTTACTTGACAAGTATATGTAAAATGGTTAAAATGTAATAGTAGGAGGGTTACGAAAATGGAAAGATTAAATGACATTTTAAGAGAACTTGGTATTTCAAAAGTAAAATTAGCTAAATGTTTAGGAGTTTCAAGACAAATGATTTATAATTATTTGGAACTTGATGATATTAATAAGTGGCCTAAAGACAAAAAAGTTATTTTACTTAATATTTTAGGAGTTAAATCAGCTGATGATATAAATAAAATTAAAGTTGATACAGATTATATCATGGATGTTGAAACTAGAATTAATAGTTTGTTTGAAAATGGTAGTAAAAGCGACGTTAATGAAGGAAATGTTATTTTTAGCGGTTTAGATGATAAACGTAAAGATTTATTACATTCAATTATAGATGATTTAAAAGAACGTTTAAGTGATGAAAAAGATGAAGAATCATATAACTCTATATTATATTTATCTAATTATATTAAGATGATGAGCAGTAATAAAGAGCTTAAATATATCTTAGCTTATTTTTCTAAGGTTGGAGGATATATTAAACCTTATGAATTTGCTTTCGATGAGACAGATCAATTTATATTTGAAAGTATATTATTTTCTGCATTAAATCTATATCATGGTGGAAACGCAAGTAAATCTAAGATTGCAGAGACTCATAAACGTTTTGTAATGCAAATCGAAAAGAAACTTGAAGATAAAATGAGCAGAACACTTGAAATAAATTCTGCTAAAGTACAAGCTATGAAAGAACTTGGTTATACTGAGGTTAATGACGAAAATGTAGCTGAAATACTATATAAAATTGATGAAATTCAATCTAGAAAGCGAGCTCAATAAAAATCCGATAATATATATTATGTTAACTTGTATATAAAACAAAAATGAGTGGTATTAAGAATAAATGATACTACTCTATCTTTTTATTGTAAGGAGTTTGATTATATGTTATATACTTTAGGTATAATTATTTTAATGATTTTTGTTTTTACGGCAATTATTAGATATTTTGGTGATTTAAGTAATAAAAATGATAACTTAGATGATTATAATGACTCTGTAAAATATGTTCCAAAGAAGTTTCTATCTAATAATGAATATAATTTTTTAACTAAATTTATTGATTTAGAACATGAATTACATGTAAATATTGTCCCTCAGGTTAATTTAGCTTCGATTATTAATAAAGTATCTGATAGTAAATTTAATACAGAACTGTTTAGAAATATTGATTTTGGCATATTTACGGCTGATTATAGTAAAGTATTACTACTTATTGAGCTTAATGATGATAGTCATAATGAATATAGAAGAAAACAACGTGATATTAAAGTTAAAAAAATATGTGATAAGGCTGGTATTAAATTAATTACATTTTATACGAAATATTCTAATGAAAAAGATTATGTTCAAAATAGAATAAAAGAGGAGATATTACCTATTTTAAATGATAACTCCCCTACTTCATAATTATATATTTTACATTTCTATTACGAAAAAACTCGCAAATGCAGGAAAATTCGGAATAGAACTTTACCTCATTAAAGCTAAACTTAAATACATAAAGATAATTCCTATAAGAAAGAAAATTATTGTTTTCTTTTTATTTTGATATTTAAGTGATTCTGGAAGTAGCTGAACAACAGATATATTAACCATTATTCCAACGACAACAGCTAAAATGTTGCCCATAATTGTATTATTGGTTACAGGTCCAATTATAAGATAAGCAAATAAGGCTCCAAGTGGTTCACTCATACCTGATATAAATGTCATTAAAAAAGCTTTCTTTTTGTCTTTGGTTGCGTGATAAATTGGCACTGAAATGCTTATACCTTCGGGAATATTATGAATTATAATTGCAACAGCAATTGATAAACCTAGTGAAAGATTGGCACTAGAAGATAAGAAAGTGGCAATTCCTTCGGGAATATTATGAATTATAATTGCTAACATGGATAAGAGACCTATTTTGTATAATTTAGGGTTATATGTCGTATTTTTCTCTTTTAAACATATGTCTATAGTTGTAGGAATTAAAAAACCAATTATAATGTAAAATAAGATATTTAAATAAGTGCTGTTTTTAGCTTTTTCACTCATGAGAAGGGAAATACTTTCAGGAAGAAGGTCGATTACGGAAACACAGATCATAACTCCAGCGGCAAAGGCTAAAGCATACTTTGTAAGTTTGTTTTGATCACATTTTATAAAAATAAATACTGTTCCAATTAATGTTGATAGACCAGCGATTATTGTTAAAATAAAACTGATAGCTATGTTATTCATATATCTACTCCCCTACTTTCAAATATATTTAAAAACTTAACATTTATGTAAAAAAGAAACTTATTTGCGTTTAAGTTTCTTTAATTTTAGCTTTTCTTCTTTAGAAACTCTAAAAGACTCACATATTTTATCAATTGTTTTGTTAAATGTAAAGTCATTTAGATTATTATTTTTTAAGTATTTTAAGGTGTTTTCAGGATACTTTATATAGCAGCAAGAAAGAAGCCAGGCTACGGCCATTTCAACGTAATATGACCCTTCTTTTAAAGAATTACAAGTATTATAAATATAAGTTAAATTATCTTTTTCAATATAATAGTTTAATAAAAGGACTAAACCAAATCTAACAGACCAAGGATTGGCACTTTTTAGATATTTCTCTATTTTAATTATGTTTATATTTTTAAATATTTTTAAATTGGTACATGTCGTATCACATACAGCCCAATTGTCGATGTAAGGGATAAATTCATCAATAAGGTTAAAAATATTGTCATTTTTAATATAGCCTAAAATAAGTCCATGAATCATATTTTCTTCATAATAAGTATGAGTATTATAATTTAGAAACTTAAGATAATCAGTTTTGCTTATTTGTTTGGCAATTTGTTTTAGTTTAGGTACATTTATTCCTAAGACTTTTATTTTTTCGTTTTTAAGAAGTTTTGACTGAAAAGCTTTATATTTTAAATCAGCTTGGGTTTTCAAGTATTTAAGAAAAGCTTTGTATGTTTGTTTATTCCATTTAATATTTGAAAAATCCATATGAATAACCTACTTTCCGTGTGGATGAAACTCTTTATAATTATTTTGAAGTCTTTCGTTTGTAATGTGTGTATATATTTGAGTTGAAGAAATATCACTATGGCCTAAAAGTTCTTGAATACTTCTGAGATCGGCTCCATGTTTTAAAAGATGAGTGGCAAAAGAATGTCTTAAAGTATGCGGAGAAAATGAAGTTTTAATATTTTTTTCTTTAGCTAATTTTTGAAGAATTTTAAAGAAACCTTGTCTGGTCATTTTTTCACCATGATTGTTTAGAAATAAATAGTTGTTTTCACCATGTTTAAACAGGTTATACCGGTGATATAAAATATAATTATCTAAAGCTTCACAGGCATATTCATCTAGAGGGATTACTCGTTCTTTAGAGCCTTTACCAAAGACACGAACAATCGCACTTTTGGTATCTATGTCATTTAGAGTAAGGTTTATAAGTTCACTTACACGAAGACCACTACTATACATTAGTTCAAGCATAGCTTTATTTCGGTAATCAAAATCAGTTTTTAAATTTATGTCTAAGAGATTGTTTACTTCATCCTCACTTAATACTTTTGGAAGTTTTTGGGCTTTTTTAGGAGTGTTGATATTGGATACAGGATTGGTTTTTATTTGTCCGTTGATTTTTAGGTATTTGTATAAACTTTTAAGGGTACTGATGGTTCTTGAAACACTTGAAGCATTTAAATCTTTTAGGTCATTTTGAATATAATTTTGAATGTCTTTGTTATTTAGAACTCTAAAATCTTTTTTTAAAGCTTTATCCATTTTTTTTAAATCTTCTTTATACGAATTAACTGTGTTTTGACTATATTTTTTTTCGAACATTAAATAGTTTTCAAAGTCATCAATTAACTTTTCGTTGACGAGTTTTTCGTTCATATAACCACCCTATTTTTATTTTAACATAAATTAAGTTACTTTGCTTAGTTATTTGTTGTATAATACTAAATGGTGATTAATTATGAGACCACTTGCGGATATAGTCAGACCTATAAAAATTGAAGATATTATTGGTCAAAAACATTTGGTTGGTAAGGGCTGTGTTTTATATAATTTGGTTAAGCATAAGAGGATTTTTTCAATGATTTTATATGGTCCACCAGGCGTAGGGAAAACAACTTTAGCATATACTTTAGTAAGTGAACTCGGATGTGATTATGAAGTTTTAAATGCGGTTATAAATAGTAAGAAAGATTTTGATATGGTCGTTGATAAAGCTCGTAATTTGGGAGGATTAGTTTTAATCATGGATGAGATTCACAGGCTGAATAAAGATAAGCAGGATTTATTACTCCCTTATTTGGAAAATGGAATTATAACTTTAATTGGAATGACGACGGCTAATCCATATCATGCGATTAACCGGGCAATTAGAAGTAGATGTCAGTTATTTGAGCTTAAGCCTTTAGCCAAAGAAGAGATTATTTTAGCATTAAAGAGAGCTTCAGCGAGTCTTGATAATATAAATATAGATGAGGAAGCACTAGAATATATTGCAGGGCTTGCTGGTGGTGATTTAAGATATGCCTATAACTTATTAGAGATTGCTTATTATTCGTCTGATGATTATAACGTCGATTTAGATATTTTAAAAAAAATCAGCAACAAGCCAAATTTATATATTGATAAAAATGACGATGGATATTATGACGTGATAAGTGCTTTACAAAAGTCAATTCGTGGTAGTGATGTAAATGCGGCACTTCATTATTTGGCTAGACTTATAGTAGCCGAAGATTTAGAAATTATTTTTCGAAGACTTTCAGTTATTGCTTATGAAGATATTGGTTTAGCTAATCCAGCAATTGGTCCAAGGCTTGAGGCAGCTATTAAAGCGGCAGAAAGAACAGGGCTTCCAGAGGCTCGAATTCCTTTAGCGGAAATAGTTATCGATATGACTTTATCGCCAAAGTCTAATAGTGCGGAGAGTGCGATTGATGCGGCAATTAACGATGTTAAAATGGGAAATGTCGGAAAAGTTCCAAGTCATATAACGACTAATTCAAAAGATTATAAATATCCGCATAATTATAAAGGTGGATTTGTAAAGCAACAATATTTACCTAGTGAGCTTAAGGGAAGACGTTATTATAATCCAAAAATGACAAGTAAATATGAAGCAACTTTAAAAATGAGATATGATAAAATAAATAAAGCTATGGAGTGATTTTCATAGCTTTATTCATCTAAAAGGAATAATTCAAGGGCCAAGTTTTTATCAGTTTTGCCAGTTTTAATGGCAATGTCGATGTTGGCTAAGGTGAGTAAATAATTTAGTAAAGTTTCTGATTTATATTTTCGTCCTTTTTGTAAGGCAAGTTTTACTCTATATGGATGAACTTTCAAAGTATCCGCAATATTTTTTTCACTATAACCTTTTTTGGCTAGCTCTTTTGACTGATACATTAATCTGAACTGAGTTGCCAAAAGAATAATAATTTTTAAAGGTTCTTCACCGACTTTAAGCATTTCATGATAGATGGCTAATGCTTCATCTTTGTTTTTTTCAACAATATCATCGATAAGTTTAAAGATATCTATTTCTTGATTTTTATTGGTTAGTTTGACAATATCTTCTTTGGTGATGGTTTTATCATCTTTATAAGCTTTAATTTTATTAATTTCGTTTTCTAAAATTAAGGGGTTACTCCCTACTCTATCTATTAAAAACGCAATAACGGATGAAGTAATATTATATCCAGATAGTTGTCTTTTAACAAAAGCACTTGGCGAAGATGCTTCATTAAAAGAGATTAATTTGTAATTTTTTTTGATTAGTTTGGTTATTTTTTTTCTTTCATCAACTTTTTCGGCATTAACAGTAAAAATTAAGATGGTATGGGGATTAATATGATTTAAGTAATTTTCGATAATTTCAGTATTTGCTCCACTTGAGGTAAACATGATGGCGTTTTCAGCAATGACAACTTTATTGTCGGCAAACATTGAAAAAGTTTCGGCGTCGTTAATAACTTCTTTAATATCGGTTTCAGTTAAATCGTATTTACTGATGTTCATTTTGTCATAGTCTTTAGTTAATTTTTTTATTTCACTATCAATTTCAAAATCGTTTAATCCATATAAGAGATAGACCATTATTATCACCTTTTTAATTGTAACATATTTTAATTAAAAAAAGTTCATTCAATTTTGAACTTTTTTAGTTTTTTTCTTTTTCTCGTGTTTATCGATTTCAAAGTAGAATGTCGAACCATGTGAAGACGTTTTAACACCATATTTACTGCCATGACTTTGAAGTATTTGTTTGACAATGGAAAGTCCTAAACCTGTTCCATAACTATTTCGTTTGTGCTTTTTATCACTGTGATAATAACGGTCCCATATATGGGAGAGTTCTTCTTTTTTTATGCCTTTTCCAGTGTCGATGATTTCAACTAAGTAATTATTTTTTTGTTCAGTAACGTTAATTGTAACGGTTTTATCGTCACCAGTATAATTAATGGCATTATTTATAAGGTTATAAATAACTTGGTATATACGTTTATAGTCAGCGTTAATGATTACTTCATCTGGATGGTTAAAGACGAAATTATATTGTTCTTTAACGGTTAAGATATTGAATTTTTCAATAATTTGATAGATTAATTTATTGAGGTCTATTTGCTCTATTTTGAGAGGACTTGCTTTGGCTTGGAGAGCAGACAAGTCAAGAATGTCATTTACTAGTAAGGTTAATCGATCAGTTTCTTCGATAATCGTGTTTAAGTTTTCTTCTCTTTTTTCTTTTTTGTTATAATTAATATCTCTAATCAGCTCGGCGTAGGCTTTAATCATGGTAAGTGGTGTTTTAAGATCGTGTCCAACGTTGGCCATGAGGTCTCTTTGAAGTTTTTCTGTTTTTGATAATTCTTCTTTAGCATAGGTTAAAGAATCGGTAAGTTCATTTATTTCATATATATTAGAATTGGTCGTAAAATCGGTATTAAAATTATGGTCAGCTAGTTTTCGAGCGTTTTCACTTATTTGGATAATCGGTTTAGAAATTCCTTTTGAGATGAAATAACCGACTATTAAGGAGATTATTAAGACGACAATGGTTGTATAGATGAACTGACTTGTCAATATTTCGATGGTGGAATCTAAAGGTTCAATTGAGGCGTTAATGAAAGCGTAAGTTGTATCATCTAATTTTAAGGCATAGATAAGGGTTTCTTTTTTAAATTCTTGATTGATAAGATTATAATGTCTTTCGTTTAGACCACTATTTAGAAAGTCTTTTTTGACTTTGAAATTTCGATTACCAAATTCCATACATCCTTGGTTATATATGCTTGAGATATATGAGCTATTTGCTCCATATATTTCGATACAGATGTCATGACTTTTAGCGATTCCTTCTATTTCGCTTATGTTTAAATAATTATCGTCTTTTTTTAGCTCGGAGGCGGCATGATTTAAATCGTTTGTTTTGCGATATTTATAATAGGTGCCTAAAAAAAGAACTTGAAATAGCCAAAGGGATAAGAGAATTATAATAGAAAAAGATATTAAAAATAACCAAACTTTAGTAGTAAGACTATTGGCTTTGGTATTTTTAATGTTTTCTAAAATAGGATTTAATTTGTCTTTAATTTTTTGGAACAAATTTATAACCTACTCCTCTAACTGTAATGATTAAATCTCGATATTTTCCTAGGCTATTTCTAAGCATTTTAACATGGGTATCAATGGTTCGGTCATCACCGTAAAAATCGTATCCCCATATTTTGTTTAATAATTGATTACGTGATAGGGCGATATTTTGATTTTGTATCATATATACTAGTAATTCATATTCTTTTAAGGTTAGTTTTATTTCTTTTTTCCCGATAGTTACGGAATGTGCTTTAAAGTCTACTTTTAAGTCGTGATATTCATAGGTGTCACTGTTTAAATTTTTAGTTCTTTTTAAAATAGCTTTAATGCGAGCGATTAATTCTTTTGGACTAAATGGTTTAGTTAAATAATCGTCGGTTCCGAGGTCAAATCCTCTTAGTTTATCATATTCTTCAGTTCTGGCTGATAGGATGATAACGGGAATGTTTTTTTCTTTTTTTAGGGCTTCGAGGAAGGTCATTCCATCCATTTTAGGCATCATGATATCTAAGACTATGAGGTCAACGTCATTTTGCTTAATTATATCAAGAGCTTCTAAACCATCTTCGGCTTCTAGGCATTCAAAGTTTTCTTCTTCAGCATATGTTTTTATGACGTCTCTAATAAGTTTTTCGTCATCAACTATTAATATTTTCATAGAATCCTCCTTGCTAATAATAATATACCACAAATATGTAAGAAAAGTGAAAAAAGCTTTTTAGAATAAAAAAATACTAGAAAAACTAGTATTTTAAGCAGCTAATGTTAGAGATGGTTTTGGCAATCTAACTTTAACTTTAGCGTGATGTTCACCAATTTCTTTAACCGTTTGCTTATTTGTTATTCTTTTAATAGGAGCGATTGGTTTTGAGACGCCATATGGAGCTATTTTAATAAACTGATGTTTTAAAACGCTTAAATTTGGTACGGCTACTGTAATTGTAATGATATTTGGATTATATTTATTTATAAATTTATTTAAAAATTCACTTTCTTCTGTGGTTAAATTTTCAATGTTAACAACATAATTATATATTTTACTAATATAATCTTCATCAGGAGTTTGAACACTATTTAAGTAGTTCTCAGTTGCTTTCTTTACACTTTTTAATGTATCTAAGATATTCATAATATCTCCTCCTTCACTCAACTATTTAATTATAGTATTAAAGTAAATTTTTGTCAACTTTAATTTTTTGGCTTATTTTTTCTTGACAAGTTGTTTTTTAGCCTCTTCCATAAATTCTTTTGTTTCTTGTCTTTTATGACTTTGTCTATATAATTCAATTAGTTGTTTAATTAATTTATTGTAGAATATTCGGTCGTTTGGATGGAATGATATGTAGTCTATTTTTAAAATTATATTAATCGCATCTTTGATATCCATAGATTTTGTTAGTTCGAGTATTAAATTTTCAAGGCAAGCATCAAAGTAGTCTTTTTCCATATTTTTAGGATTTTGATAAAATTTTTCAATAAGGCTTGATAATCTTACTAATTTTGGTGAATTAACGTTTAGTGGTTCGAAAAATCTTTGGTTTAAAACTTCGGTATAACCTTCGTTTAATCCGATTCCTATTTCATATATTTCATCTTTGTATTTGCCGGTTTTATAAAAACCTAAGGTATTTACGGCTCTATTGTTAGATGATAGGTGAATTAAATCATGAGTTAATGTTTCAGGCATTTGTTTATAAATGGTTAATTTGTTTTTAGTTTGATCGTAAAATGATTCGTAATCACAGTTTTTCTGAAGTTTATTATCGGCAATTTCTAATGAGGCTGATGTGATGTTACGAATGAAATTTCGACGGCTTTCAGGTTCTGTATGTCTTGATAATTCGCGGTAAAATTCGTAGATTGAGTCATTACATTGTTTTAATTTTTCGGTAATTTTTTGAAATTTTTCTTTTTCTTCTTTGGTTAATATGGCAATTTTTTCTTTAACAAAAAACTCATTTTTATTATCATCAACGGCTTTATTTAAAGTTTTTTCATATTTTTGAAGAACTAATTTAGTATTTTTACGAACTTTGTGTTGGTAAATAAGAAAACCACCAATAAAAAGGTAAACTGATATATCGCCACCTAGTATTATTTCTTTCATTAAAACTCCCCCTCTTTACTAAGAATGGCATATATTATATTCATTTTTTAGTTTTTGTCAAATTGACGCATTTATTTGGTTTTGACTTTAATTTTAAAATTTTTAGTTTCTTCTTGATTGTGTGATTTTTGATATAAATTTATTATTTTGGAGATTGTTTTTTTGTAAAAACTATAATCTTGTGGATGGTAATATATATAATCCATATCAATTATAATATCTATGGCTTCTTCAACAGTCATTTTTTGAGATAGCTCGATAATTAGATTATAAAGATTAGCGTTAAAATAGTCGGTTTCCATATCTTTTGGATTACTATAAAAGCTTTCGATTAAATTGCTTAACTTTTGAAGCTTGAGATAGGTTTTAGAATTATCTGCTTTTAAAAAGCGTTTACACAAAGTTTCGGTATAACCTTCGTTTAAACCGCGTCCTATAGAGATTAAATTATGGTCATAAGTGAGTATTAGAATAAAGCCGTTTAAATTTATTTTACGATTTGTGGATGCGACATGAAGCAATTCGTGATAAAGTGTTTCTTTATAATTTTGTGAAGATTTAAAATAATTTAAAGTATTGCTTAACGGAATATAATTTCCTAATTCGACATAGGATCCTTCAGGTGTTTCTTTTTTTATAGTTTCTTCTTGATTATTTATTTTTAAAGTTTGAATATTATTATAGAAATTTATTAAATTATATGGTTCAGTTTGGCTTTTTAGTGTTTGATAAAACTTTATGATGTCTTCGTTTTCTATAATATATTCAAGGTTATTGAGCTTTTGAATGTCTTCGCCTTTTAAAATAGGATGTTTTATTTTAGATAGTTCTTCAGCATCTTTGAAAATATCGATAAAATCATTTTTATATTTTCGAAATTTTAGTTTATCTTTTTCTCTGTTATAATCTTGTATTTTATATTTGTTTAAATAATATTTATTTTCTTCATTTAGTCTTTTTGTAACTTGTAATTCAACACTTAAAGCGGCTATGGTCCAAAGGGTGTAAAATATTTCTTGGTAATTCATAAAATCATCTCCTTGGATAAATGGTTTTAATTATTTATGTTTATGCGCGGTATTATTTGATTTTGGCTTTTTGCCTAAATTTTTCTTTACTATGTTTTTGAGAGTATAATTCATACATGGTATTTTTTAAATTTTTAAAATATTTGGTGTCTGCTTGGTAGTAATAGAGATAGTCTATGTCAATAATTAAAGATAGAGCTTCACTTTCAGACATACTTTTGGTTAAGTGTGCGACAAGATTATAAAAATTGGTGTGAAAGTAATCAGCTTCTAAATCTTTTTTGTTTTCGTAGAATAATTCGATTAATTCAGCTATTTGTCTAAGATATAAATAATTTATACTCTTAGAATTAAAGTATCTATGATTTAATAGTTCTGTATAGGCTTCATTTAGTCCTTCGCCTATTATATTTTCATTAATGCTTGGATTATAATGAGTAAGACTATTTGTTTAGTTTCGGAATTATAGGAAGCTAAATGGAGAAGTTCATGATTAACCGAGCTTTTTATAGCTGGATGATATATTTCGATATTATTTGTAAGTGGCCTATATTTTGCAAAGTCTATGCCCATTCTGTTTATTAACTGACTTATTTCTTTTAGAATGTTTTTTCTGATTTTAATGATTTCTGTATTTTGAATGTTTTTAGAGAAGTTTAGAAGGTTATTTTCCTGAATATTTTTGATTAATTTTTGATAAAAATTGTATTTTATTTTTTCGTTTTCGATTTGTTTTGATAGTTTAAGTAATTTATCTTTTTCATTTGAACTTAAAGCGGCATATTTGATAACTGACTTGTTATATCTATTTTCGGAATTTTCGGTAATAAAATCTTTTTTAATTAAATTTAATTTTTCTATGTATTCTTCCCTTCTGTTTTGAGATTGTTATCGAATTTTTTTAAGAAGACATATTCTGTACTTAAAAATGTACTTCCTAATAATAAAAAAAGTTGTTATTAAAATATTTGAATTATTCATAAAATCTCTTCTTTTTTTATTTTTGATATATTATATATTTACTTAGAGAAAGTCAAGTAATTAATTGTTTATGTGATGATGAATTTGCGGGGTGTTTTTGGTTATTTTGGCAAAGGTGTAACCGTTTTGCTTACCATATTCGATGATGCTTTGAAGAGCTTCAACGGTTGTTTTTTTAGTGGCGGAATCGTGCATTAAAATAATGTTGGTGCCAGATTTTAGATGAGTGATGACACTGTTATATATTTGGTCTTTAGAAACACAACCTGAAGCGTCGGTTGAATCGATATTCCAATCATAGTAATAGAAGTTATTACTGTTTAGATTATTTGTTATACGGGTAATGATGCCTGGTGAATATTTTTTACTTATGGTATTAGATGAACCACCAGGTAAACGAATTATTCGGGGTTTAATGCCTATTATTTTAAATACTTTATTTCGAATTTCAGTGAGGTCATTAAAATAATTTTGATCACTTGAATATATATAACTATAAACGTGAGTTGCCGAGTGAACGGCTACGGTATGATTTTCTTCGTATTCTCGGCGAATGATATCTTTATATTCATCTATTTTATTTGCCGTAACGAAAAAAGTAGCTGGGACATTTTCGGCTTTTAAAATGTTTAAAATGCTTTCAGTTAAATAACTTGGTCCATCGTCAAATGTTAAATAAATTGTTTTATTTGAGACTACAGATTTATTGATGTTTTTGATGGTGATTTTGTTAGTTTTGGGCATTAAAATTTTATGAGTGATGTTTTTGCTTGGAATTTGCTGAAGTTTTGATGATGGTTTGACGTAAGAAAAAGTACAAATCATCAATAAAAGGATGTCTAAGATGATAATTATTTTGAATATTTTAACTTCTTTTTCCATGTTCATCACTTCTTTTCTAGTTGTTTATATGATGCGTAATCATTGGGGTACTCATTGTTATTTTTTCAAATGTGTAACCGTTTTGTTTACCATATTCGATTATGTTTTTTAAAGCGTCTCTAGTGTATGGTTTGATGTCGTGCATTAAGACCATGTTGGTTTTATTTTTACTTAATGATTTAATGACATTATTATATACACCGCTGGCTGTTGATACTTCACCGGCATCACCAGATGATATGTTCCAGTCATAATATCTATATCCTTTATTTACAACGTCTTTACTTAATGTGGTCATGATGCCAGGAGTGTATTTTTTACTGACGGTGTTTGATGAACCGCCTGGGAAACGGATTATTTTAGATTCATATCCAGTGATGTTTTTAACTCTATTTTGAATTTTTGCAAGGTCGTTATAATAATTAGAAACGGAACTATATACGGTTTGATAGTTATGAGAGAACGTATGAAGTCCGACTGTATGCCCTTCGTCGTATTCTCTTTTAATTAAGTAGTCTGGACCATTTCCTGTTACAAAGAAAGTTGCTTTGACGCCTTCGGATTTTAAAATGTCTAAAATTATATTAGTTGTTCCTTCGTTTGGTCCATCGTCAAAGGTTAAATAGATAACTCCTTTTTTACTGGATGATGTTGAGTTAGTTGTTTTTTTACTGATGACTTTAACTTTCTTAGTGGCGGTCCCTTTATTGCCACTTGAGTCTGTTACTTCATAGGTTATAGTGTATGTGCCAGTTTTATTTGTGTCAACAGTTCCGGAGATGTTTATTTTATTAGAGAGGTCAGTATCACAGTTATCAGTAGCGGTGGCTCCACTTTCTTTATAAGGATTTCCTTGATAAATGGTTTCTTCTTTGTTTTTCAAGGTGATTACTGGTGGTGTTTTATCTTCTTTAATTATTTGTCTAGTAACCACCGTTTTGTTCTTGGATGAGTCTTTTACTTCGTAATTTATAAGGTTATCATTTGTTTTGATTTTTACTTTTTTGGTTAAATCACCATCATAATTGTCAGTTGCTTTGTATCCTTCTTCTTGGTATTCAGCATTTGGACATATAGTTTTAATTTTATCGCCATTTAAGGTGATTACTGGCTTTTCTTGATCGACAATGGTTACTTTTCTCGTATCTTGAAATGTTAATAGTCCGATTTTTACTTGATAAATAATGTTATATTTTCCAATTTTTTGATAATTTATTTTATTTTTAATTTTTACTTTAGAACTGTAATCATGACCTAGTCTGGTTACTTTATATCCTGGTTCCTGATATTTTTGTCCATATTCTAATTTTATGTTTCCTTTTTTTAGGGTAAATTTAGGTGGCAGGAATATGAATAAAGCTATTCCTACAATAATAATGACAATTAAACTAGTGATAATGATTATTTTTTTATGCATACAACATACCTCTTTAATTCTTTTTTTGAAGTCTAACTTCGAACTAACTCTATTATATCACGAATAGACGTTTGGGCATACTAAAAAATACTACGATTTAGTAGTATTAGTGATAAAAATCAATAATTGTTTGAATATCTATTTGGGCGAAAAATAAGATAATGGCTCCAAGAGCTAGAAAAGGTCCAAATGGAATTATGTGAGCTTTTTTCTTAGCCATGATTATTAAAGATATTGGTAAGCCGATTAGGGAGCCTAAAAATATCGATAAGATGGCGATTGGATAGGATAAAACCATTCCAAAGATAAATAATAATTTAATGTCTCCTCCACCCATAGATTCTTTTTTAAAGAGAAAGTCGCCAAATTTTTTTAAGGCCCACATTGTAAAGAAAGCAAGGATGCCATTTAATAATGAATAAAGAGCTTTAGTAAGACCATTTACCCACCAGATTTCGGCAAAAAGAAGAATGCTAAAAAATATTAGGACACTATCTTCAATTATCATAAATTCATAATCACTAACGACAATTATGATGAGTAATGAAACGAAGGTAATGGCCAAAAGGAATTCTTTAGTTGGACCAAATATTATATAGGAAATTACAAATAATAGACCGGTTAAGAACTCAAAAACTGGATAAAAGGCAGATATTTTTTGCCGGCAGTGTTTACATTTTCCTTTGAGAAATATAAACGATAAGATTGGAATTAATTCTGAGGCGCCTAGACGATGATTACAATTTGGACAATGACTAGGTGGAAAGACTATTGACTGCCCTTTTGGTAGACGATAACCTACGACGTTATAAAAGGAACCTAAAAGGGTTCCAATAACAAATATAAATATTAAAATGAATACTTCCATATTTACTCCCCCTAAGCTTGGATTGCGCTATACATATTGAACATCGGTACGACGATTGATAAGACAATAACACCAACCATAACGGTTAAAAGGATAATTAAAACTGGTTCGATAAATGTTTTAATTCTGGCAACAGAGTTTTTATGTAAATCTTGATAATAGGCAGATACTTTGTTCATCATTTCTGGTAATTGTCCGGTTTTTTCACCAGTTACAATCATTTCATATGCTGGAATTGGAAAGGCCCATTCATCTTTGAAAGCGGTTGAAATTGATTTTCCTTTAGCGATATTATCAATGGCATTGTGAATTAGGTGTTTATATATTTCATTATTACTTACTTTATCTAGAATTTCCATGCTATCTGTAATAAAGACATTATGAGCAAGTAATGAGGCAAATGTTTTTGAGAACATCGTAACTTCATTATATATAACGACATTTCCAAATACTGGCATGTGCATAACTAACCATTGGACACCTGTTCTAAAGGTTTTAACGTTTTTGTATAGGTATAGGAATAGAAGTAAAAAGACAATAATTCCAAGTAATATCCAAAGTATGTATTTTTGAAGAAAATCACTGAGGGCTAAGACAGCTAAGGTGATTCCCGGTATGTCTGCGCCATCCATGCTTTTGTAAATGTCGACAAAACGTGGAACGACAAATAGCATAATGAATGTTCCGACACCTAAGGCAATGATTAAAATAATAACTGGATAAATCATGGCGGTAATCATAGCTTTTCTGGTGGCTTCTGTTTCGGCAAAATATTCTTCCATGTCATCTAAGGTTTCTGGAAGTTCACCTGTCATTTCAGAAGCTTTTATCATGTTGATTAAGATGGTTGGAAAGGCTTTTTCTTGTTTTTCTAAGGCTTCGCTAAAACTTTTACCAGTTGTTAGATCATAGGCAATACTATTTAAAATAAGTTTATAACTTTTTTTCTTAAACTGTTTGACTAAGATTTTTATGGAATCGGCTAACGGAATACCAGCTTTTAGATATGTTGAAAGCTGAGCAAGCATAAAGATTAAATCTTTGTTTTTTATTTTGATGTTTCCAGTCCCGTGCTGACCATACATAATTTGAATCCATTTGTTGGTTTGTATATCGTAAACGGTATATCCTTCATTGATTAAATATGAATTAACTTCAACTTTAGAGAAGGCGTCAAAGTATCCTTTGATCATTTTACCTTCACTATTTTTAGCGAGATATTGATAAGTTAATTTTTTATCGCTTTTTTTCGCATCTTCACCATCAAAGTTAATTCTAAGAGGTTCTAAAGGAACTTTTCCTTTGTATTCTTTTCCTTTTTTGTTTTTTTCTTTAACCTTTTTAACTTTTTCGGGAGCGTTTATGATGTTTTCACCTAGATTATTTAAACTGTTTGTAATGTTGATTTTTTCTATTTTGTGTTTTTTTCTAAATGGTTTAGATAGCATTAAGAAAAAGTGATATACCCAAACACATGGAGTTACTAAGATTTTTAGAAACATTATAGACACCTTCCTATTCTTTTACACTATTTTTATTATAACATATTTTTTTAATTATTTTAAAACTTTTTATGACAAAAACATATAATATTCTAGAAAGGGGCGATATGATGAATTTTTATAATCCTTATTACATGTCTATGCCGATAGCTAGTGGCCGGGGTATTTCAAGTTTGTTTGGACGTGGCGGGTTTAATTTAGGTAATTTATTAAATGGGGCTCAGAGAACGCTTGGCCTTATTAACCAAGCGATTCCACTAATTAAGCAAGCTGCACCAATGGTTAGAAATGCCAAAACAATGTTTCAGGTTATGAACGAATTTAAAAAGGTTGAAAGCCCACAAGATGAGATAAATAATATTAGCTCAGAAAGTAGCCCCGAAGTAAAACAAACTAATAATGTTGGTAATTCCATAAGTGATTCTGGTCCTACTTTCTTTATATAAACTCAAGGATGATATTTTCTTGGGCTTTTTAAAATTAAAATCATCAGAAAAATATCTGATGATTTTAAGGATAATTTAAATTAATTATTAAAGGGACTGTATTTTTGCCACTGAAAGTCCAGTATACTTATGGATATCATTAACGGATACTCCTGACTTAAACATTTTCTTAGCTGTTTCTAATAGAGCATTTTCTTTACCACGTTCTTCACCGTTTGCATAATAAGTATTACGAATTTTTCTTTCGTCTTCTTCAACGGAAATGTAGTTTTCAAAAAAA